>JAIOTM010000057.1 GCA_021106755.1 Candidatus Cloacimonadota bacterium
CAACTATCCGTTTTGGTTTGAAAGAAGCAGGCGAGATTTCCCTTGCGATATATAACATAAAAGGGCAGAAGGTTGTAACATTGAAGAAAGGTTTCTATAATCCCGGCAACTACAGTGCCATCTGGAAGGGAGTTGACCATAGCGGCAAACCCGCCGCCAGCGGCGTTTATTTTGTGCGTCTCAAGACTCCCAATGAAGAAAAAACGCGGAAGTTGATATTACTCAAATAATTTTCGATTGGAGGTAATCATGAAGTTTTCAATTGTATTCATAATCTTGTTTCTGAACTCTATCGGGCTATTCGCCCAAGGAGTACAACCCGCTGGTTCCGGCACAGAAACAGACCCATATCAGATAGCGAACTTAGATAATTTAGAATGGATTAGCCTGACCGATAGCTCCTGGGCATCTCATTTTGTCCAGACAGCGGATATTGATGCATCTCCAACCGTAAATTGGAATGGTGGTGAGGGGTGGAGTCCGATTGGGTATGGTTGTTGGGGGGACAGCCCCTTTTTTGGTACATATAACGGGCAAGGGCACACAATTGATGGTCTGTGGGTGAATCGACCAAATGTTTCTTACCAAGGTTTGTTTGGATCTGCAAATGGAACAACAATTGCTAATCTTGGGGTAACCAATATTTATATTAATGGTTGTGATCAGGTCGGTGGTCTGATTGGTTATGCAAATCACGTAGAGATTACAAACTGCAATAGTTCGGGGAATGTAACTGGAATCAATTACGTTGGCGGTCTGGGTGGCAATAATCTTAGCTCGTATTATTACTACAATAGTAGCTCAGTAACAGTAAGTGGAAATTGTGTTGTTGGTGGTTTATGCGGGAGGAATGTCGAGACGTATTTCTACTACAATTGTACCTCAGGAACTGTTAGCGGGGCAATCTGTGTTGGTGGTCTTCTCGGGGGTGCGGAAAATACACTAATCAGTGAGAATTACAGTACTGGCAATGTCATTGGCAATGGAGGTGTTGGCGGTTTAGTTGGATATTGTTCCAGGACTGGACTAGATATGTCACCTGTTACTGCAATTGATAACTGCTTTAGTACAGGAGAAGTTACTGGCAAAAATTCTGTAGGTGGTTTAATTGGTTCTTGTGGTGGTAATGGTCAAAGTAATGATTATTGTTACATTAGGTGGTCTTATAGTACAGGTAGTGTACATGGAACTACAGAGGTAGGTGGATTTCTTGGACGAGGTAATTATTATAGAGTAACATTCTGTTTTTGGAATATAGAAACATCGAATGTCTCGAATGGGGTAGATGGTGGGAATCATTCACAGGTATTCGGCTTAACAACAGCCGAAATGCAAACCCTGAGCACTTTCACAGATGTTGGCTGGGATTTCGAAGGTGAAACCGCGAATGGCGATAATGACTTCTGGCGAATGAATAGTCTATGGAATAATGGCTATCCATATCTGATAGACAATTGCGAAGAAATCGGTAATAACGATGAAACAGAAGCCATGCCAGTGCCGACTGTCCTAAACGGCAACTACCCCAACCCGTTCAACCCAACTACAACAATATCATTCAGTGTAAAGCATAGAGAGACTGCCACACTCGAAATATTCAACATAAAAGGGCAACGAGTGAAGAGTTTCGATAACTTCAAATCAGGCAATCATAACGTAATCTGGAATGGCACCACCAACCACGGTAACAAAGTCGGCTCAGGGATATTCTTCTACAGGTTGAAATCAGAATCGGGTGAGCAAATTCGTAAGATGTTGATGTTGAAGTAAATAGCAAATAACTCCCATAATATAAGAAAAACCTGAATGAACACAGGTCTGACCCTTCAGATATTGGAACGGCAGGAGTGTTTTGTTTCGATTCAAAAAAAATCACTTTACAAAATAACGCTCCTATTGGTTGCTTACAAACCTGACCAATAAGGAGGAACCTGTGGATTATGCTTCATACGCCTTAGAGATAGCAGAAAAACTGGGAGCGGATTACGCTGACATCCGAATTCAGAATACGCACTCCGAAGAGATTTTTCTGCGTAATCTCAGCCTTAAAGACACATCCAATTCAATAGTGCATGGCTACGGCATCCGTATTCTGAAAAACGGTGGCTGGGGTTTTGCTCATTCAAACCGATTCGATACTGAAACTTTGGAAAAGACAGTCAGAAAAGCACTCGAAATCGCAGTGCAATCCGGTAGGGTGAAAAGCGATGGCATCTCGCTCGCCCCGGAAAACAGCTACATTGATTCCTTTGAAACACGGGTTGAAATAGACCCTTTCAGCATTTCACTGACCGAAAAAGTGGATATGATGCTCGAAGTTAACCGCACTCTGATGAACTACGAAGCTATTAAGCAGGCGATGTTTCACATCATCAGCCAAAACGATTTGAAAACTTTTGCCAACACCGAAGGTTCGCGTATCGAAATGAATACAACCTTCGTTAGTCCTATGCTGATTGCTACCGCTGTGGCGAATGAGGATAGCCAGTCCCGGGCTTATAATCTGGGAGGTAAAAACGCTGGCTGGGAGTACGTTAACGGCATGAATTTTCTGGAAAACGCCGATCGTGTGGCGCGCGAGGCAATTATGAAATGCCACGCCGACACGTTAGGAGAACCTCAACGGCGTTCGTTACTCTTAGACCCTATTCATCTTGGGCTTACAATGCACGAGTCTGTAGGACATCCCACCGAACTTGACCGTGTGCTTGGTTGGGAAGCTGATTTTGCGGGAGTCTCTTTTGCTACTCCCGAAAAACTGAAAAACTACCGTTACGGTTCGGATATCGTCAATCTTGTAGCAGATAACCGACTTGAAGGTGGACTCGCCACAATGGGCTACGATGATGATGGTGTTCCCGGACAACGTTGGCATATTATTGAGAAAGGTATTCTTAACGAGTACGGCACAACCCGCGAAACAGCTCCAATTATTGGTCTCAAGCGTAGCCGTGGTTGCAATCGGGCAACCTACTACTATGATTTCCCTATCAACCGGATTCCAAATCTTTATCTCGCTCCGGGGAAAACCCCGCTTACTCCACAAGAACTTATCGCCGACACAGAAGATGGTGTCTTAATAGAAGGACAAGGATCATTCTCAATTGATCAACATCGGGTCAACTTTCAGTTTGGGGGTGATTTATTCTACGAAATCAAGAACGGCAAGAAAACAAGGATGCTGAAAAAAATTCTCTATAAATCCAATAATCCCGAATTCTGGACCAGTTGCGACGCAATCTGCGACAAACGCTTTTTTAAAACATTTGGCGTAAATAATTGTGGGAAAGGACAACCCATGCAGGCAGGTCGTATGACACATGGGGCATCTCTGACCCGATTCCGTAACATTCGGGTAGGAGGTTCACAATGAAACAAAGAGAAATGATAGAAAAGGCAGCGGAATTTATCCGTAATCACAGCACCGCCGATGACTTTACTTTACATATAGGAATGACGGCAAGCCACAAAACGCGATTTGCCCAAAACGCGATTACTCAGCATATTAATGGCGATACAACCTCAGTTTCATTCAACGCTGTATTCGATGGAAAAAACGGACACGCAGCAGTGAACAACCTTGATGAAGACGCTTTATTGTTCGCGGTTAAGACCGCGGAATCCATGGCAAAGCTGAACGAGCCTGACCCTGAACATGTACCGAGCGAAGGTTCTTCTTCTCTACCAACGATTTGCAACTATGCCGAAGCAACCGCTAAACTCGAAGTTGAGCAAATGGTTGACACCATTGTACAGTGCGTTGACAACGCAAAAACACGACAGGCTAAAGTCGCTGGTATGACAGAGAAAAAAGCCCGGCTATCTTACATGGCTACCGGAAATGGTTTTGAAGGATTTGATGAAAATACTTCTTTCAGCCACTCCATGACCTTGAGCGGAACAGACCGCGAAACAAGCATATCCCGCTCATTGAAAGATGTAAGCCGATTCAACTTAAACAAGGAAATTGAGCAGTTGAACAGACAGTTCGATTCCTTGGTAAATAAAAAAGTCAGCGAGAAAGGAAAATGCAATGTTATCCTGAGACCGCAAGCTGTGGCCGGACTGTTTCAGTACTTGTTCTGGATGATGAACAGACGCAACGCTGATGAAGGAATTACACCATATACTAATCAGATAAAAAAGCACTTTTTCGGCGATGCTTTCAGTTTACACTCCGTAACTGACGATACAGACCTATTATGCAGCCCTTTCACTTCGAGTGGATTGCCGGCAAAACAACTGCCCCTAATCAACAAAGGTGTAATTGAAAATATGCCGATGCAACGATACTGGGCAACCAAGGTCGGCGAGTCCCCTGCGGAACCGCAAAATATGTATATCCCGGGAGATAGCGTCAGCGAAGAAGAGATGCTGCGTATCGTGGGTAACGGGCTTATTGTTAACCGATTCTGGTACATCCGGTTTGTGGATCGTAAACGTGGTGAATTGACAGGACTGACCCGCGATGGAGTTCTGGCGTTTGAAAATGGTGCTATCACTCAGAGTGTTAATAACTTACGCTGGAACGAAATTCCGCACGAAGTCTCCCGGCGCATTCTGGCTTCAGGGTTGTCAACTGTGCTGGATACCCGAATGAAGGTTC
>JAIOTM010000428.1 GCA_021106755.1 Candidatus Cloacimonadota bacterium
TACCACGCTGGTGGGTACAAAGTAATTCATGACGCTTTTGCGGTCGGGGCAGTTAACGCAACTTTCGGCGGGAGCTTCTTCGGGTGGGGTAATACCCCAGAGCAGAACTTGTGACATATTATTGTTAATACTTGAAAATACTGCCGAAACAGAATTCGCGTAAAATGGAATTATTGGGAACAACATGTGTGTCGGTCATTTCCCTGAAATATTGCAATAGCCTTATCAGGCGTTTGGCTTCTGGTTTAACAGGCGAACGTCTGGGTACTTTCATCAGGATGGGAAGAGCGAGGCTTTTAAGCACCGAAAGTTCGTAGGTAAGCCCGCTGTTGAACATAATATCACAGTTTTCCTGAAACGGGAAGATATTCCGGTCTTCACCTTCGCGGATGGATTGCCACCTTTTGAGAGTATCTTCGGCACTGTAGTTGCGGTACTGTGCGTCACGCACAATTCGTCTGATTTTTCGGGTGTCGGTGGTGGGAATGCGGTTATGGTCATCTAAATTCAACTGATTCAGGCAACTGATATATATTTTGAACTTCTGCTCCGCGGGAACTGTGACTGTAAGTTCGTCGTTCAGACCATGAATGCCTTCCATGATGACAACGTTGTTTTCCCTCATAGTCAGGGTTTTGCCGCTGGGTTCCTGTATGCCGCGGATAAAGTCGTATTGAGGTAACTCTATGGTTTCGCCTGCCAGAAGTTGGCGAAGGTGTTCGTTGAGTTTAGCAACATCTATCGCGCGGATGCTTTCGAAATCATATTCACCGTCCGATTTTCGCGGTGTCTGGTCTCTGGAAAGGAAGTAGTTGTCCATCCCGATTACTAACGGAATAAGACCATTTACCCGGAGTTGAATAGAAAGACGCTTGGCAAAAGTTGTCTTTCCTGATGATGAAGGTCCTGCTATAAGTACAATTCTGGCGTTCTTTTTTTGATGTATCATATCGGCGATGTAAGCGATTTTCTTCTCGTGCAGAGCTTCTTCAATGTGAATCATCTGGGTTATCTTGTAATCCCGAATATGTCTATTCAAATCGCTGATTTGGTGCATCTGAAGAAGATGTAGCCAGCGGTCATGTTCGCGGTGGGTTTCAAACAGCTATAGGGGCATATGGAAGTGATTAGTCAACTCCAGCTTGCCCTGCTCAGGAAAACGGAGGATAAAACCTGTATCGTATGGAATACCATCAAAATCGCTGATACACCCGGTGGAAGCCGCCAACTGGCGGATATAATAATCTCGGTAAGGTCCGCACTTAAAGATGGTAATATCCCGCTTCTCTCTGTATTCCATATTACGGATTATATCACTCCTGTTGAGTTTCTGGAATATTTTTTCTGCTTCCGGGAGAGAAATAATTTGTTTCTCAATATCAACATCGCTTTTAATAACCCGTTTCATTTCCTTTTTCAAACTTTTTACTAACTTGTCATCGCAAGAAACGTCTCCAAAAATCTCACAAAAAACTCCATCACCAATCGAATGCTCAACAATCAGCCGGGATTTTGTTCCCACTAAGTTGTAACAAGCTTTCATCATAACAAATATGCAGGTGTCCTGATAAATCCGATGTCCTTCGAGGGAGTTATTAGTTACGCAATCCAGACGGGAGTCGCTCTTTATTACATCATTGGGGTAGCAGTAGTCGTTGTTTAATCTGTAAATCAGGGGGTCCTGCTCATTCAACCGCTCTTCCCGCACCAACTGACGAACAGTTTGTTCATTCTGATACATCATTTGCTTTAAGTGGTTGTTATCGACCGAGATATGGACTTTATACATTGTTCTTTTTATTCCTCTTTTATTTCAACAAGCCTTCATCCCGCAGGTAACGACGGATAAGTTGTTCTAAGCGGTTTTTGATTTCGTGTACTCTGGAAAAGACTTCAATAATCGCGTTGTAGCTTGTTTCGTCTTCCGGATTGTGACTGCCGGCAGTGTCACTGAATTCATTGAATAAATCAATTGAGCTTTTATGAAGCGAAAGCAGGTTATCCGGGAGTATCAGCCGGATTTTACCACCTCGCTTGTTCCATTCCGCCATTACGACATCCTGCTTTTTGTAGAAGGTTTCACGGGCGGCGATAAATCGGTCGGATTGCTTCAATGCTTCTGAGCCTGCAAAACTCTGGCAGATACGATAGTGGGCATAATATATCTCGAAATATTCGATAATTTCCCTGACAAAACCGGAATTCCCTGATTTTCCACTGCTTTCTTTAAGAGCAAACAGCATTTTACCAGTCTCACCGAAGTGCTTCTCCATAGCGGATTGAAATTTGTTGATGTGAGTAAGCAACTCGTCTGTATCAAGCTTTTCAGCTTTGGTCTCTTCCACTTTACTTAGTTTTATCAGTACGTAAACCAGTAATCCCAGGTTGAGAATGGCTGTCGCGATGATTATAAGTTGTACAGTGTCCATAACTAACTCCAGATTTTTTCATTTATGAATCATTCATAAAATAGCACTGGATTTGTAAAGGATAAAAGCAGGAATAAAGGCATACTCCTGTTTCTATCCCTGATCTACTATTTCCTGAATCTATCTTGAATCCATTTAACCACAGACTGTGTAAAAACGGTCAATTTGAGATGAAGAATA
>JAIOTM010000263.1 GCA_021106755.1 Candidatus Cloacimonadota bacterium
GGATTGTTCAATCAGTACGGTCGGATGCTGATTCTTTACACTTACGAATCTAATATCAGCGATGGCTGGGCTTCCCCGCATGTTCACAAAGACCCGGCAATAACACGGGAACAGGCATTGAAAATGGGCGTTAACATACTTTACTACATGCTTACACAATGAGGCTGTTATGCGTTTAATTGTAGTTTCCGATTTCCATTTGAAATATGACGAGAATACCGAAGACCACCAGCGTTGCGAAAAAGTACTCTCTTTTCTGGTATCCCTTATAGGCTGTACCGATATGCTTGTTCTCAACGGAGATATTTTCGACCTGTGGTACACATGGAAGCGTGTGATTATCAAGGATTACTTTCAGGTGTTGCGAACGCTGGCAGACATCCACGATAGTGGTTGCCGGATAGTAATTACAGCCGGGAATCATGACTTCTGGTTTCGCGATTTTCTCGAAGGAGAAATTGGTATTGAAATCTATCCCGATTTTCTCAGTGAGATTATCGATAGAAAAAAAGCCTTTTTCGCCCATGGGGATGTTTACACTTCCAGCGATACCCGTTATCAGATTTACCGTAGCCTCATACGCCGCCGCTGGGTGATGAAGATTTTCGAGTTTTTTCATCCCGATTTCTCCCTGAAAATCGGTAAGCAGTGGTCCCGTTCCAGCCGGGGACACAAACGACCATCGGCAAGTCAGCAACGGAAAGAAGCCGGACTGAATAAAAAAGCCCGCGAGTTAATCGAAAGCGGCTACGACATGGTATTCTTCGGGCATTCGCACCAGCCACACATAGAGTCTTACATGCACGGTTACTACCTTAATTCGGGAGACTGGCTTCAGCATAATTCGTACCTCGAAGTAATAGATGGGAAACCAGAACTAAAAATCTACAAAAATAAAGGAGAACTAAATGACTAAACTACTTACAATTGTGTTACTGCTTGCGGTAACCGCAATGATTTCAGGAGTGAACCCAGTGATTGAAATGAAAACAAACAAAGGTACAATCGAATTTGAGTTGTATCAGGACAAAGCACCCCAGACAGTGGAAAATATTCTCAAGTACGTTAATGACGGCTTTTACACCGACATTGTTTTTCATCGTGTTATCGACAACTTCATGATTCAGGTTGGCGGTTTTACCAGCGAACATAGCCGCAAAGACCCCACATATCCATCAATTCAAAACGAAGCTGACAACAAACTCGGCAACGAGCGTGGAACCCTCGCAATGGCACGAACAGGCGAGCCACATTCCGCTTCTTCGCAGTTTTTTATTAACCTGAAAGACAACACCTTCCTCAATCATCGCGGGAAATCGCAGCAAGGCTGGGGTTACTGCGTGTTTGGCAAAGTCACTAAAGGTATGGATGTTGTTGATGCTATAGCCAAAAGCGACACAGGTGTAGATGAAATATCCCGCATGAAAGACTGGCCCGCCACCGATGTTGTTATCGAATCCATGAAAGTTATGGAAAAAGAATAGCACTAACTTGCTATAATTTTATCCCCTCGGTGACCGTAAGGTTGGCGGGGGGATTTTTTATAGAAATGTGTTAAAAATGCAATTAGACTGATTAAACTTCCGGGATCAATAATTTCCAATTTTTTCCTGAGCTATTTGCTTAAATTTCTGATTTAATTTATTTTTGAATTGCTTGCCTACATCATCAAATATCTTTAATAATTCAGGGAAAGTATTTTTGCCACCGATGAAATCCCAATATTCATCACCGACGAAGAAATCTTTTCGCGAATCCATCAGACCAACTTCTGTAAAACGATGATATGGCTTTGGATGATACGGATTATATGGAAACGCTAAAAAAACTTTGACGGGCATTCTTTTCCTTGCTACCCATTCTAACAATTTTGTTTTACTTTTTTCAAAGATATCAATATTTGGCTTCACTGTTTTTATTTCAAAATAATATTCCTGACCATCTCTTTTCATGTAGAAATCAGCAATATTGCCGGACTTTTGATATTTACCGTTTTCGCTTGAAGCTTTTAATACCAATTCAGTTTCTTTATCTATATCAGCAATTCTTTCTCCATTTCGAAGTTCTGAGACAATAGAAGATATTACTGTCCTTTGATTATTAGAGATAGCTCCCCCGACGCCATAATTCCTAAATGCTTCATCGGCGGTTTCAGATGCAATTATTACAGATACATCTTCATAGATACTCATTCCTAAAGTTGTAGCCATAGAGTGAATAAACGAATAAGCTGCAATTTTCTCATTATCTTGAATGAGTCGTGATAAGAACGGCATAGAAGTTGTTTCTCTGCCATATTTAGCAAGTTTCTTCTCAATCTTTTCAGACAATAACTCTCTGATGTTTTGTTCTTGATTACAGGTTATGGGCATTATTACTTCTCCATCATATGGTATATCATTTCAGAATATGCTGTTCTATCTTTTTCTACTCGATTCAGAACAGGTCTCTTATACTTATTCACAATAGTCATGTTTGACAGCTCTGCGATTTGGGGGTATAAGTTATACTTATCATTTGCTACTAAGAATATGTTATACTCTTTCTTCAAGAATCTTTTGCAGTTTATTAAAACATCTGAAACCCCGCGAACGTATGATTTTCGAGCTTCTAACCCCTGCCCACGGAATAAAGGACCTATCTCTAACTCATCTCTTCTGCTAAAGCCCAATAATTCATAAGCATACGCGTGTTGTTCATGATAGTTTATTAAACCTACATAAGGGGGACTTGTAATGATACCAGAGACCTTTTTGTTTTTTATCAAACTGAAATAATCTGGATTCTTATTTTCCAATTGTTGAAAAATATCTATTGTTCTACTATCGCCAACAAGACATTTTTGAAAAGTATTCGTTCTCAGTTTGTCAAATTCCAGAATACGTTTAATAGCATCTTCTGCATATCTTTGCCACCAACCTGAGATTGAAAAAAGCGGCTTACATATCTTACCATGTTTCTTGCAATAATAGGTTGTAGTAACAGGCGATTTTAATGTACCCAAATCGGCATGCGTGGTTGCCCTGCAAGAGCGCATTGTTCTGCTTAGTATTAAGGCAAGAAGCATTTTCGTTGATTCGTTTTCTATGGTTTCAATTTGCCGGAAGACATAATCAATCTCATCTTTAACAACTTGTAGATACCATTTACCTAAAAAAGAATTCTGGTTTTCCTGTTCCAGATGTATTTCATATTCGGCAATCAACTTGTTGTAGATTTGTAGAAACTCATCCGCTTTTTGTTTTCCATATGAACTCTCGTCTATTTCCTTTCGTCTGACTTTATACTTAAATTCTGGAGAGGGAAAATACTTAGCGTTAAATATTTTCAGTTCATATAGTAATTGATTCTCAAATTCAACATTGTTTTTTTCTTGTTGAAAAATTCTCAGATTTCGTAATATTCGCATTGCTGTTTTCTTTACTTCAGATAGGTTATATCGTCCAACTTTTACATTGCTGATGAAAGCATTAAATTCAGAAATATCTATACCAATAGAATGTATGTTCAATTCATTCGATTGCACGAGAGTTGTACCACTTCCACAGAAAGGGTCTAAAATAATATCACCTTGTCGGAAAAACGCTTTAGTCTTGAAATTGTCCGTATGATTATCCAGAAAATATTCAACAAGTTGTGGTATAAACTTCCCTTTGTATGAATGCAATCTGTGAACATGTTTTGTTGTTTCGGACTCTTTGTATTTCGAAAATGATAAATTCCAGTTTAAGTCATTTCCAAGTTTTTTTACCCATATTTCTTCTTTTGATTGATTGTGCGATTTGTAATATTCTTCTAAATCGTTCTTAGTGACAAAAGTACTTCCGTTGACACCTTTTTTAGAAATTCTCCCATATTGTATTAAGTATGAGATATTTGAGGGGGTTACATCCTTGCCTATGTGTTTTGATGCCCAAATACTTGCCTCTCTGATAGACATTAAATCATGCATAATAAGCTTTTCCTCATGTACTTATGATTGATTTCACATTTTATCGAATAAAATAACCGCAAAGCAGATAGTTAAACCGGTCAGCAGATTACCACTGACCGGTTTTTCATTCTGTAATTTATTCTGTTTCTTTTTCTTTTTGGGTCTCAGCTTCAACAACAGGTTCAGCTTCAACAACAGGTTCAGCTTCAACAACTGGCTCAGCTTCAACAACTGGCTCTGCTTCAACAACTGGTTCAGCATCGACAACTGGCTCTGCTTCGACAACAGGTTCAGCTTCAA
>JAIOTM010000132.1 GCA_021106755.1 Candidatus Cloacimonadota bacterium
ACCGGAAGCTCTTTACCTTCAAATCGATATTCAATCCGAAAAGCAGAATATACTTTCGGATGCTCACTTGTTCCGTCAGCTTCTACATGGACTTCAAGTTCATAGTTGATTATCTTCATTTTCTTCAGAATAGAGACTACATCCATTCCGGTACAACCACCCAGAGCAGACAGCATCAGCGGTTTTGGAGTCGTTCCCAGGTTTCTGCCACCAACTTCCGGTGAGGCATCTATAACAAGATTATGTCCTTGCAGTTCAACATCAAAGGTCAGACCATCCCGCCATTTGATAACAGATTCAGACATATTTTCTCCCTATTCTGTTTTCATTGATTTCTTGAATGCTTCCACAAAAAGCTTCATGTTCTCAACAATCTGTTCCGCTTTGTCCGGTGGTAGTGCTTCGATAATTTTTTTATGAAGTTCAAGATTCTCATCACGGGCTATTTCCGCAACCTGTTTACCGAAGATATTGATTCGTGTGAACCAGCGGCGGCGATCCTTTTCCGAAGGATACCGTTCAACCAGGCTTTTCTTCACTAAGTTATCAACTATCCGGGTGATTCGACTGTGAGATACACCAAGATGTTCTGCCAGATCATTCATACAGATAGGTTTGTTGATTTCAAACAGGTAGTGCAACAAGCAGCACTCCATTCGTCCGATTTTCCGGCAATGCCGTAAAAGCAAATCATGTTCGATAAACATATCATGCACTTCCCTGCTGATTTGCATCAGTCTTTCTTCTAAATTTTCCATTTTTACCTCTTTTTTATGTTTAGTAGATTATCGATTTTCTTTTTATCAAAACCAACAACCGGATGGTTATCTATCCACATCTGCGGAACTCCCTGCTGACCACTTTTACGCATCATGTCCTGGGCAGCTTTTACATCGCGGGAAACATCTATATCTTTGAACCTTATTTCACTCTGTTTAAGATAACTCTTCAGCTTCTTACACCAACCACAAGTGGGTGTGCTGAAGACAATCACGCTTTTCTGGTGCTCCATTTAATCCTCCACGTTATTTAATAATGTCAAACATTGAGATAGTATAATTTTTTGCAAGAGAAAAATAAATAAAACAATATATTTTATCTTCGGAGACCTTTTATAGGGTGTAAATTACCATTTGAGTTGCACCTTTATGCTGTCGGTTTGAGCAGTAAAAATTTCTGGTGAAATTTTTTCAAGTACTATTTTTACACGTGTGGAGTCACCGCGTTCCAGATAATATTTCGCCATCTCATTAAAAACCTGAAGTCGTGTCGCGTCTTTTAAAGGCTCTTCAAGTTCTGCTAAAGTCTTATAAGCATTTTCTGGTTGCTTGCTCAACCATTGTATAGCTATCATATTGAGCCTAATCAAGTCTAAATCAGAAGCAATGGCAAATAAATATTCGTAGGTCTGCAAGGCTTCCCCGAATTTCCCTGAACGCCAATAGGCAACAGCGAGATTATTGAGAACACTTGAATCGTAAGGAGTTGCTTTAAGTGATTTTTGGAATTCGCTGATAGCGAGGGCATATCTATCCTGCATCATGTAAAGTTCTGCCAGATACGACCTCGTAGCCTTGCCAAATCCATCCACATTATATAGATTTGGGTTGAGTCTGTCAACAATCCGCTCAATAGTCTCATGCTTTTCCTTCAATCTGGGACCTGCAATATTAGCTGGAATCTTCTTTGCCTGATACCCATTGAGAATCCGGCTGTATTCAGCGTGAGCATGTCCAATTTTTACGACTTTACGGTCTGCCATATCTCGGTAGATACCAATAAATGTAACAAAAAGAGAAATCAGCACACAACCAACCGCGATTGTACTAAATGGTTTTGACTCCCCGGCGCGGTGCTTTTTGGGATTGGCTTCACGGGCAAAGACGAGTGGTTTATCCATGGAAAGTATAACGGCAAACAAAACGTGAATCATCATGTATTGAACAATACGCTCTCTGGGAAAGCTGAATAGTGCTATTCCGAGATAGCCGACTATTCCACAGATTGTTAAAAGCATCAGCACAGCCCTGTCAGGCTCTTTTTCCCGCAACAAAACACGAACGCCAAGAAATAAAATCATAACAAAGATACTAATATATGCCAAGCCGCCAATCACACCAGTTTCCGCGGCAACCCATAAGAAGTCGTTATGAGGACGATTCCAATGAAACAATTTCCCCTCACGCTTTATCTTTCCAAGTTCATACTTTGGTAAAAGCAATCGCCAATTGCCTGCTCCATGTCCGAGGACAGGCTTATCTTTCAGCATTTGCCAGCTTTTATCCCATGCCTGAAAACGGAGCTTCAATGTTCCGGTAGAGACAATATCCTTTCGACCAACAGTAGTAGTTTTCTTTAGAAACTGACTGTTCATAAAACAAAATCCGAATACAACAGCAACGAGTATCACAATCGCGGTAACAAGATTCCTCTTCTGAAGTAAGATGTTTCGAAGCATTCGGATGTTGTCTTTTCTTATAAGCAATAAAGTGATTATACAAAGCAGTGCTATTAACAGAGCTAACCAGGTTGCTCTGGATTTAAGAAGAATAATAATAAGGATACTGAGTCCAACATTGATATTACCCATAATACGTGATTTCTTTTCAGATAGGGCAGCATACAAATTGAAAGGAATGAATACAAACAAAGCAGAACTGAATAGATTCCGGTTGGTAAATACAGAGTACAATGAATCATCGCCTGGCATAAACCTGAACCAGCCAATCAGAAGCTGAAGTAGTCCTGTCAAAATCACTATACTTGTTGTAAACATTATAGTTAGCACAAGAATTGAGAAATTAGAGTCAGCTTGTTGTATCCAG
>JAIOTM010000197.1 GCA_021106755.1 Candidatus Cloacimonadota bacterium
AATGGGCGAGTCTGCGATATACCTGCTGACTGCACCATCCCATGTATTTGACCACTTTTTTCGGCAATCTCTTTTACAACTTCTGATAGTGCGGCATCGTCGGTAATATCGCAACAAAAGGGGGTATGCTCTTCTCCATGCAACATTTCGACAGTTTGGTACAATCCTTCCTCGTCAAAGTCGAGCAACATAAGACGTGCTCCGGCTTCAGCAAATTTGATAGCGCAGGCACGCCCGATTCCAGATGCCGCACCAGAAACAAGAATGGTCTTACCTGAAACAGATAGTGGGAATGTCATATTTCAACTAAATCGCAGATATGGCATTTGTCCAGTATTGTAATCATTGTTCCCCAGGAAAGCCCGACTCCAAATCCACTCATCAGTAATCGTTTAGTTGTGTCTTTCAATTCTTCCTGTAGTTCTGAGACAATTGTCAGCGGAATGGAAACTGAGGCGGTGTTTCCAAATTTTTGTAATGAATATATAACTTTTTCTCTCGGTATTTTCAGTTTTTTGGAAAAATGGTCAGTAATGAATTTATTTGCCTGATGAAACACAGCATAATCAATATCTTCAGGGGAAGTACAAGTCTTTTCCATTGTTTCTCTAATATCTTTTGGCACCGCGGTAATGGTAAAATCGAATACAGCCGCACCATCCATCATGCCATGCTCGTTACTGCGGATACTACCGTCTTCCCTTTTTCTCAGCTTCAGTGTTTCTGGCGAAGTCGGATTTCTGTATCCACCGCCTGGAATCTGGATAACTTCCCATTTATCACCGTTGGAATTCAGAGATAAAAAAGTTGGGTTGGAGCGTTCTGTTTTTCGGATTAAACTTGCTGTACCACCATCCCCAAACAACAGAGCAACACTCTTATCTGTTTTAGGATATGTTTTGGACTTTGTTTCACCGTTAAGCAATAGCACATTATTAATGTGAGGTTGCGAGCAAAGATTGAAAGCCAGCGAAAGCCCATACATGTAACCGCTACATCCCAGCGTAAGATCGAAGGCAAGAGTTGTTTTCGGTAGCCCAAGTCTGTTCTGAAGTATTATTCCTGAAGCAGGTGTCCGGTAATCCGGGGTCAGCGAGGTAAAGATTAGCGCGTCAATTGTATTACGGTCTATAGACATGTCGCTCAGAAGTTTATCCGCTGCCGCGTAGCAAAGATCAGCAGAAGTAGTATTTTCATCCACGAAACGTCGCTTTGCAATGCCTGTTGTCTTTATAACTCTCGCAGCTTCCTTTTCGGTAAAGAAATCGGAATAGTTCCTGTTATCAATTTCCATTGTAGGTACTGCCGCGGCGATACCCGCGATTTCGATGTTGTTCCAGTGAAGATATGCCATTTATTTTCCAGAAAGGTTATTGGGCGGTGTATCCACCGTCCACTTTTAAGTCAGTACCGGTAATCCAGCGTGAAGCATCCGAAAGCAGAAACGCGCAAACCCAGGCAACATCCTCCGGCTCTCCCAATCCTAACGGGTGTGCTTTGAGAATTGCTTCTTTTTCGGAATCGGTGACCTTTGCCAGAAGTGCTTTTGACATGCCAGTAACAACCATAGCGGGTGAAACCGTGTTGACGCGTATTTTTTTTGGTGCGAGTTCTAAAGCGAGAGCTTTCATGCCTCCGATAAGTGCACCTTTGCTACTGCAATATGCTGCTTTAACGGGACTTCCAACAGAACCCATCACGGAAGAAAGGAAAAGCAAGCTACCGCCGTTTTCATTGAAGTGTTTTTTCTTTATTACATGTTTCGCTAATTCGAATCCAGCAATAACATTTATCGAGAAGCTTTTCTCAAAATGTTCTGGTTTGAGAATTTTCAGCGGAAGCACAGTCTCAATACCAGCACAATGTACCATACCATCGAAGGGTTTTCCGTCCGCGACCGCTTGTTTTACTAACTCTTTTAAAGCATCGTATTCGGTAATGTCCTGAGCGAAAACCTGATGATTACCGCCATGCATTCCCCTTAAGGTTTCCTCAAGACGTTTTTCATCGCGTCCAATTAACACGCAGTCCGCCCCGATGCTACTCAGGATTTTAGCGGTTGTTCTGCCAATTCCACCCGAAGCACCGGAAATCAGAATTTTTTTGTTCTTCAAATTAAACAGATTATTCATTATATCTCCACTAATTCAGGGATAACGCAATTACTGATAGATGTGATAGCACAAGCCCAGGATAATCCAACTCCAAATCCGGTCATAAACACGCGTTTTGTGGTTGATGATAATTCATTTCTCAGTTCCGATACTATTGTAAGCGGAATGGAAACAGAGCTGGTGTTGCCGAATTTCTGAATCGAATATGGTACTCTGTCCTTAGGGATTTTCATTTTCTTAGCTATATGATCAGTGATAAACTTGTTTGCCTGATGCATTAAATAGAAATCAATATTATCCTGAGATTCTCCCGAAAACTCAAAAATGCGTTTGATATCTTCAGGAATCTCCTGAATTGTAAAATCAAATATACCTGCTCCATCCATTACACCTTGTTCATCGTTGCGGATGCTACTGTCTTCGTAGGTTTTCTTTTCGAGAGATTCCAGCGAACTGGGATAGCGATATCCGCCTGCTTTTATTTTGATTAAATCGCTTCGGGCACCATCGGAATTCAATGAGAAAAAAGAGGGGTTTTCGTCTGATATTTTTTCTATGATAGAAGCACATCCTCCATCCCCAAAGAGTAATCCGGTACTCTTATCTTTGAAGGAGTAAACCTTTGTCCGGGTTTCACCATTTAACAACAGCACTTTTCGGATATTTTCCTGAGCAGCGTAGCCATACGCCAAAGCCAATCCATAGGAATACCCGGAACAACCCAGATTTATATCGAAAGCGCCAGTGGTTTTCGGCAACCCCAACCTGCTTTGCAGGATTATACCAGTAGCAGGCATACGATAATCGGGAGTTTGGGAAATGAAGATGAGAATGTCAATCTCTTCGCGGTTGATATTCATCTCTGTAAAAAGTTTCTCAGCCGCGGCATAGCATAAATCAGAAGCACACATATCATCCGAGGCAACCCGGCGTTCTTTGATACCAGTCATTCTGCTGACAGATTTCACTTCTTTCGGAGTAAAAAACTCAGTAAATTCCGCGTTGATAATCTTGTTTTCCGGTACAGCGGCAGCGATTCCGGTAATACCGATATTCCGGTAAGTGAGAAGAGCCATTTACTTGTTTTTTTCCTTGTCCTTCTTAATGTATTTCAGAATGTCTCGCAATGTTTTCAGGTTTGAAAAATCTTCTCTTGGAATCACCAGTTCGTGTTCGTCATCAATCATGGCAATTGTTGATAAATACGAAAGAGAATCCCACTCTTCCAGATTACGGAACTCATCATCCAAAGTGATTTCATCATTTTCCAGAATCTCCATCATATTATCCATAAATTCTTTTTCCATAGATATATCTCCCTAATTCATTAAATTATGTCATTAATGGCATAAAAAGAGATTTGTCAAGAAAAAGGTAAATCATCCTTCCCGCATTATTCCCCTTAGAGACGAAGAAAAAAGCACATGCCAACCACCTTGTTCGTAGAAGCCTTTGCTATAATAAGTAACAATTATGGATAAAAATGGCTTATCTGTTGTTAGAAAATTCAGGCTTTATTCTTTAGCTTCAAATAATTTGAAATCGAGGTTAACGATTTCTCTAATCAGGAAAATCAATTGGGTTTTACTTTACACAAGGCGATTTAGCCAAGATTTTCCTAAAAAAAAAGAAGCTTTAACTGAACACACCAAAACATGTATTTGAAGCACTAAAAGCGACAAGAGTGTTTTACCCTTGCCGCTTTAGAGAAATGCTGTAATATCGCTTATCTGGGACTCAATATTTTATTAGATATTGTCACATATTTCGTTTTACTTTCGCCCAAGTGTCTCGTAGAGAAGCTGTCCGATTAAAAACTGGTGCTTCAGGAGTAGAATCCGGGTCAACGCAGAAATATCCCATCCGAAGAAACTGAAACCTTTCCCCAACTTTCGCGTCAACAAGACTTGGTTCGATTTTACAGTTTTTGAGAATCTTCAGAGAATCGGGATTTACATCATCAAAAAAGTCACCGGTTTTCTCGCCGGGGAATTCCGCGTTAAATAAATGCTTATACTGCCGAATTTCTGCATTAATCGCGTGCTTTGCCGAAACCCAGTGCGAAGTGCCTTTCACCTTGCGGGCATCTTTCGACCAACCGCCGCGGGTTTCCGGGTCGTAAGTGCAACGTAGTTCAGTAATATTTCCTTCATCGTCTTTTATCACATCAGTGCAGGTGATGTAGTAGGCATGTTTCAGGCGAACTTCTTTACCGGGAGCAAGTCGAAAGAACTTGCGGGGCGGATTCTCCATAAAATCTTCCCGCTCAATGTAAAGTTCACGGGAGAAAGGAATTTTTCTGGAA
>JAIOTM010000066.1 GCA_021106755.1 Candidatus Cloacimonadota bacterium
AGGAAAACGGCAAGATAAAAATACCCGAACCTCTATTACCGTTTATGTTTGGCAGAACAGAAATATAAGGAGAACAAATGAAATACACGATACTTTTAATCGCGGTTGCTTTACTTTTCTGTGGGTGTAGCAATAAGGCGAGTGCGCCGGAACTGATGATGCGTTTTATAATAAAAGCATTGCAAACCGGAGACTACCAGATGTTTGCTGATAGTTTCATGGATGAAAATGACATTGCCTTTTTCCAGAAACGAGACCATCTCAGCATCGAATACAAAGAGGCTGACCAAGAAGGAAAAGCAGCTATAGACGAAAGCTATGAAAAACAGATGCAGGAACAACCCGAAATCGTTAAATCACTGTGGGACAGAGTACTGGAACATGGCAAGCAGGAATACCATATCGACTGGAAAGCTGTGGAATATCTTCGCCACGAATTGGGCAACCGAACAATCGACAAAGGAATGCCCTCGCAGTTAGAGATTTACGAAAATCCATTTGTCGAGTTCACCTATCAGAATGCTCGCTATATGCTGGTATTCAAGGGGATAATTAAAACTCCGGCGGGATGGGTTATCATCGGTACCGATTTCAATTTTACTAAAATATAAGAGGTATTTAAGCAACTCCGCATCAATACATATTAAAAACATGTAATGAAGTGTTTAGTATCCTGAAAACCCGTTCGATTTATCGTTCGGGTTTTTTATTTGACGTGTAGCAAGCCTATAGCAATTATTTGGACACTGAGGTTTTAATATGAAATTATCGAAACACGCTGACAGAACTGAGAAACTGGTAGGTATCCGGGCAGAGGACATCCATAAGTGGATAGATGGTCTGTTTGACCCGGAGCGGCTGGATTTGTTTCTTCGATTTGGAGACAAAAACGGCTATAGTCCTTACGATCACCGTAAATTCCGCCATTGTCAGGAAGCGTTACAGGAAGCATACGAAGAATTTGAGGGCAAATACACACGCGATCAGATAAAAGCTGTGTTCGAGTGTCATGTTAAAGACGATTATGATGGATATTTACCACTTCGGGAGGATTTCCAGAATGGTACGTTCATTGAAAAATACCACGAAGAAGAAGAGGCTCCTGAACGTGAAACTATCCTCAGTCAGGCGGAGTTAACCGAATATTTCAAAGGGAAAGAGAGTCACGCGAAATCAAACAAGGCTCATCTTTCACAAGGATTTCTGTACAGGGTTGTCGCGCCAACTATTCTCGCCATGGTGCTCTTTATCTCATCTATCTTTATTGTGGTTATCCCGTTTTTCCGTAACAATATGCTGGATCGGAAAAAAGAGATGATAAAAGAGCTGACCGCCTCGGCAATCAGTGTAATTGATCATTACATTATTCAGGAAAAGAAAGGACACCTAATCAGAGCGGAAGCACAAAAGCTTGCCGCGAATCACATTAAAGAGATGCGCTACGGTGATGAGAACAAGGACTATTTCTGGATAACCGACAAGCACCCCCGCATGATTATGCACCCATATCGACAAGAACTTACCGGGCAGGATTTAACGCACTATAAGGATAGTAAGAACATAAGTGGTATCTATTTGTTTATGGAGTTCGTCAGGTTGGTGAAAGAAAACGGTGCAGGATACTTAGAATATCAATGGCAGTGGAAAGACGATGCCAGCCGAAAAGTTCCCAAGCTTTCGTATGTACGGGGGATTCCGACCTGGAACTGGATTATTGGAACAGGTATCTACATTAACGATGTTGAGGAAGAGATTAGTAAACTCACCCATAAGTTATTGTTAGTGTTCGGGCTTATCTCGCTTGGACTAATTCTGATATTGGTAAATGTAGTCTGGCAGAGCCATAATATTGAAACAAATCGGAAACGTGCCGAGTCCGGGCTTCGGGAAGCAAAAGACAGGTACCGGGCGCTGGTGGAGTCTTCGAAAGAGGGATACATGTTGGAAGTCGAAGGCGAGATAATCTACTCCAATATTACTGTGCGGAGGTTGCTGGGATACAACGAAGACGAGATAAGGGCAATCACGCTACTGGATATGCTGGCAGAAGATTCGCCTGTAAACACAAGTGCGGTTGAGCATATTTCTCAATTAATGGCAGGAAAAACTAAGTCCACTCTTTTTGAAGCACAACTAAAGAGCAGCACCGGAAAAATCCTTGATGTGTGGATTTCTACTTCCCGCATGTTTTTCACACAGAAAAACGGACATGTAATTTCCATTCGTCCTATCACTCACAAGGAAGTAAACAGCATTTTAAGCACTTATGGTGCTACCGCTCATAACACAAAAGATATCTTTGCTTCAAAACCAGTTAAGGAAATCGCTGTATCTGTGGAATCATCTGTACCAGAAGACGCCCCTTTTATTCAGGAGAATGCCCCCGTTTATGCCGCGATTACTGAACTGGAGCACACAGCTTCCGGGACGCTCTTTATCCGAAATAGTGAAGGAAACATTACCGGGAAAATTGGGTACGCGGAAATTGCCCGACAATATACTGGCTTGCCGGCAGAACTGCTGGTGGAAATTGACAACAGCGTAAGCGTTGGGCATGTGATTACAACTCTTAACCGCCTGCCGATGCTCATCAGGGAAATGACCAATCAGGGAGTGAAAGCCCAGATATTGCGTACAGCCATCGGGCGGCTCTTTGACGTAGCGATAAATACGTTTATGCGGCTCTCGGTAAAATCTATGGGAGAGCCGCCAGTACCTTTCGCTTTTTTATCGTTGGGCAGTAATGCCCGGCACGAAATGACCATGTTCTCAGATCAGGACAACGCTCTTGTCTTTGCTGACGTTGAAGAACATGAACTTGATAAAGTCCGACGCTATTTTCTTAATCTCGCGGATGGTGTATGTACAAAACTGAATCAGGCAGGTTATCCTTTTTGCCCCGGTGGAATAATGGCTGTCAATCCTAAGTGGTGTCTTTCTTTATCAGAATGGAAGGAGAGGTTTTCGAACTGGATAGCGAGTTCCACACCGGAATCGATTCTCGAAGTGAATATTTTCCTTGATATACGTAATGTATATGGCGATACAAATCTTACTGAGGAGATGATTACCTACGCGATGGGATTGGCTGAAGCTAACCCCCAGTTTTTTATCCAGTTTGCCCGAAACTGTCTCCAATACAAGGCTCCTTTAAATCTTTTAGGACATTTACGCACGGGTTCTAAGGATGGAGTAAAAACCATGAACATAAAAGGTTGCTTAAAACCCTTAGAGATAATTGCCAGAATATACGCTCTTAAACATGGAATAACGGTTCCGGGAACATTAGACAGGCTTCGTCACTTGATAGATAAAGAAATTACAAATGATGAGGTTTTTCAGGAAATGATTTTTGTTTTCAATTATCTGTGGCAGTTGCGATTTATAAATCAACTTACCGCGCATCAGGAATTGAAGAGGGTTAACGATGAACTTGATCCAAAATCTCTCTCTGACATAGAACGTTCTAACCTACGCAATGTCGTAGCGAAAATCTCCGATTTTCAGTCCAGACTGAGTATTGATTTTCTGGATGGCGTAATACACTGACACCAGACTTGACATGACACTACATTAATGTGTAAATATAAAAGTTACATGTAGGAGATAGTATGAGCATAGCAAAAGTGCAACGGTTCAACGCGGATGAAGTCTGGCAGGCAATCAAGCATCCTGCAAAAGTAGCAATAGCAATTATGGCTACGCCGGACGACAAATACAATCCCATTGTTCTTGAGTGGTTTACGCGAACTTCGTCAGAGCCTTTTATGTTTGCCATCTCCATTGGACACACCCGTTACTCATACGAGTGTATGCAAGAGACGAGTGCTTTCAATCTGGTGTTTCCTACTCCTGCTCAAAAAGAGTTGGTTTTACTGGCAGGAACACAATCAGGACGTGAGACAGATAAATTGCAATCCTCTGGAGTAGCATGGTTCAAAGGTCGTTACACGGGGCTACCCGTAATCAGCGATGCTGCCGCGACTTTCGAGTGCGAGCTTGTTACCCAGATTAGAAGCGGAGACCATACAATATATGTAGGACAGGTTAAATACGCCTGGCTGAACGATGGTGCTAAAGTAATTTTGTCTGAGCAACTAAAATGAAATATGAGATAACCCATTTCGACCGCAAAGTATTCAATGATATTACAGAATTATGGAATCTTGCCGGAATAGGCAAACCAACTCGTGGCGATACTTTCGAAATTGTACAAAGCACTATTTCCCATGGTGCTAAAATATCAGGGATATACGTAAATGAGAAATTAATTGCTACTTGCTGGATTACAAATGATTGGCGACGATTATTTCTTCACCACATGGCTGTTCATCCAGAATATCAGAATCGGGGACTGGGAGCCAGATTAATAGAGGACGCTCTTGATTATGGTAAAGAAATGGAGTTGCAGATGAAACTGGATGTGCATCAGGATAATACCGTAGCAATTCATCTTTACACAAAGTATGGGTTCCAACCTCTTGCAGGATATTTTCAGATGTTCAGACGAGGATTTCAATCTTGGAAGAGTAAGTGACTGGGAACTTCCACAGGTGAAAATTCTGTCATGAGATAATTCCCGCCATTACCGTAACCCACCACAGAAAGCCGCTTTACTGGTAAGTTAATACTACTTTGAAACTCAATATCCCCAGAGACAAGAGTAAAATTGTGTCCACCGGAAAGTGCTTCCCGCAGGTTATTGTAGCGATAGTTATCCTCTACTAACCGTTGAGCTTGCCGGATTAGCAAAACCGCGTCATTCAAAAGCACCTGTTTTTGCGTGGGAAGTGCATCACTACCCCATAAATCCAGAAAAATTTTAACATCACGGGACGTTGTCTGAGGATTGATAAAGACATGCTCCAGAGCAAATATATCGTTGGTGAAATTGATAGGTATTTCACAATCAGAACGCAAATCAATCTTGTTAATCACCATAATTGGAGCCTTGACTCCATATTCCCTGAATTGCGATATGGCGTTGGCAATATCTTTATCTTGCAGCAAAATGA
>JAIOTM010000048.1 GCA_021106755.1 Candidatus Cloacimonadota bacterium
ATAAAAGGTTTGGAAATTTCTTAGACTTTTATGTGGTACAGGTTTGCCGCATTTTGTGAATGCCTGATGCATAATATGGGTTGAACACTATCTACTGTCATGTCAAGCATCAGATAACAGTGGTTGTTATTGCCGTAGGGGCACCCCTACAAGACCGCAGGAGTAAAGTGTACATCTGAGAATCTGGATGTCAATTCAGGCTTGACATAACACTACATAAACGCTTTTTCTTCCCACTGTCCGTTTTTCCAGACAAAAAGGCTGGTAAATCCGCAATCCCGAACTATTTCGACCGTTTTATTGTAATTGGTGTCAAACTGATTTATTGTATGCGAGTCTGAGCCGAGTGTAATCAGCCGTCCCCCCATCTCGTAATAGCGATGCAACAACGGCGGTTCAGGAAGCACGTTTTGAAGAGTTTTACCGAGAGCGGAAAAATTTATTTCGAGAGCAATACCTTTACCAATTATTTCCTGGAATATCTCCTCAATAAGCGGGAGGCAGTGCGAGTCGTCATACATGGATAAATAACGTTTGAATATGCTTAAATGCCCAAGAATATGAAACTTGCCAAAGCGAACCAGATTAAGATTTTCCTGATAATAAGCTTTAGCGTCTTCGGGTGTCAAAATCTTTGAAAACGGTACAGACAAGTTTCTACCATTCAACAATTGATGAATAGAAGCTATAATAAAATCGGGTGGTCGCAGATTAAAAACTTCATCAGCCCACTCGTGGAATCGGTGATATTCCCCTGCTTCCACACCAAACATAATATCTAAGTTGGGAAACTCCTTGCGAATCTCATCAACTGCCGCATAATTTTTCAAATAGGGCGGTATCCCGTAATTGGCAATATCTTCTGCTCCAAAATCGTAATGATCGGTTATCGCGATGCTTTCGTATCCGTTAGAGATAGCTTTCCTCGCTAACTCTTTCAAATCTATCTCTGCATCCGAACTGAATCGGGTGTGTATATGGTAATCTATTTTCATGTATCAAAATTCACCGTCTGTTTCTGTTTTGTCAACCCTCGCGATACCTTTCGCTACAAATTCATCCACGAAACTACATTTTTTTCTTTACGGATTACACTCTATCGTTTCTAAGTTCGCGGTAGTCTAATATCTAAAAAGAACCAAATAAGGGGATACAATGCTTTATCAAGAACTCTACAAGCGCACGGACTATATCAATTGGGATGAATACTTTATGGGTATCGCTCTGTTATCATCGCAACGCAGTAAAGACCCAAACACTCAGGTAGGTGCATGTATCGTAAGCCCAAAAAAGAACATAGTGGGAGTGGGTTACAACGGCTTTCCAATTGGTTGCCTCGACGATGTGCTTCCCTGGAAACGTAAAGGTGATTTTCTGGAAACTAAATATCCGTTCGTTGTTACACGCCGAACTAAACGCAATCCTGAACAGCATCGGCAGAGACCTGAGCGGGTGTACTATTTATGTGGCTCTGTTTCCGTGCAACGAATGCGCGAAAGCGATTATTCAGTCTGGTATTCGGGAAGTAGTCTATCTTTCGGATAAATATGCCGAAACAGACACCGTAATAGCCTCCAAGATGATGTTTGAGCAGGCTGGAGTTATTTGGCGACATCTGGAAACTATCCGCAAAACCATCACACTTGATTTTACAATCCCGGATATAGAACAGGATGTCTGAACCGCTTAAATTATTGAAAAACGCTACAATCTGCATTGGCTTCCAAAAGCGTCCTGAGACTGTCAATATTCTCTACACAGACAAAATCGTGGCTATTTCGGAACAACGAATCTATCGTCCCGATATTTCTGAGGCGATTGATCTCCATCAGAAGATACTCGTTCCAGGTTGTATTGATACTAATGTACATAGCTATAAAGGCAAAGCTCCCGGATTTCCTGAGTTAATTGCAGAGACCAGAGCGGCGGCAGTTGGAGGTATCACTACTTTCTGCGATACACCGGAAGCAGACGACACTGTAGTCAACTCTGTAAAAAAATTGAAAGCCAAGTTAGACATCTTTGCCGACAAATCTTTTATTGATTTTGCCCTTTGGGGTGGTATTCGCGGTAACGATATTCCTCTTGATAAAGACAGTCTTGCTAATCTCTTTCGTGCTGGCATAGTTGGATTCTATACTTCAACATATTCGGAAAATCCAGATTTTTTGCCTCTTTCTTACCTCGCTATTAACGATATTATCTCTTCTTTCCCAAATGCTTTACTCGCAATTCTGGCGGAAGATGCTGTAGTTGTTAACAAACGTATCTCAGGCATGAATACTAAAAAACGTGATACTATTGAAGGTTATGTTCACAATCATCCCGCGGAAGCGGAGCGATTAGCTGTCGAAACTATCCTGAATCTGTCTCCAAACGCCCTCCTGCACTTTTTCAGTCTGAGCAGTGCTGATACTGTTACAATGTTAATTGAAGCAAAGAAGGCGAAACGAGATATCTCCTTTGATACAACTCCTCACTATGCGATGCTTACAAAAAGCGATTTCAAAAAGTTTGATGGCTATCTGAAAACCTGTCCCCCTGTGCGTAACGATTCTGACAGGGATTCGCTGGCAGATGCATTAAAAAGGGGTAAATTCGACTGGATTTCTTCCGGACACACAGGTTATCCAGCTAAACAGTTTGGCAAACATACGTTTCATGGCATACCCGGAATGCAGATTATGGTGCCGCTTATCTTTTCCGAGATGTATTTTCGGCAGAATCTGCCGTTAGGTCTCATGGTGGAATTAACTTCTACAGCTGCTGCCAAACGGTTAGGGCTTTATCCGGAAAAAGGTAGCCTGAAAATCGGAACTGATGCCGATTTCACAGTCATTGATTCGGGTAACACTACAAAAATTGATGAAAGCTTCTTCATCTCAAAAGCAAAGATGACTCCGTTTAACGGGAAAGAGCTGTCATGTCGGATAGACAGAACTATTCTGCGCGGTCAAACTCTATACAGTGCTGAGGATGGTCTTGTTACTACGGAAAACATCGGTCAATGGGTGCGTGCAAAACATTGATTATATTATTTTAGTATGATAATTATATCATTGTGTCGTATCGGTAAAACCTCCGATTCAGGTTCAATTCGCTAACGATAGGTTTTTGGGACAATTACAGCATTAAAGCTTTTGGAACACACTTTGCATTAGCTTTAGCAAATATGAGTTCAGGAGTAACAATGGAAACAGGAATAAAAACGAGTTTGATTGTGATTTTGATAGTTTTCGGAATTTTTTTTGGATGTGCCGGCACAAGTGGTAAATCAATTAAGTGCTTTGAGAATACCCGTGAGGCAGAAGTAAATAACATACCGCTGAAACACACCAATTCTGCCGAAATTGAGGATATATTCAACGCCACGTGTTTCGAGTATGAAGACTCAATAACTGAAATTATTCTCACTGGCAGTTCGGACAAGAAATGCTTCTTCAAGGTTGAGTACTATGAATATGAACCCGATGATGCTACCCTGCTTTTCACCGAGAACACGCTTTCTTACAAGACAAAATCAGGGAAACCTGTTTTAATCGCAAGTATTGATGGTACTATACCTAACGATATTGATCTGTTGTTATCAACTTCAAGCGGAGATATAATTGTCAGCGGAATGATGAATCCAGACAAGCTGGATTTCCGCAGTAGTTCCGGTGACATTATACTCAAAGATACCCAGTATTGCAATTATTACCATGTCAGAACATCTAACGGAGACATCATTCTCAAGAATGTGCATCACAGCAGGGAGCTTAATCTTGCTTCTGCTAATGGCGATATGATTTTAGAACAAGTTACTGATTTCGGGAATATCCAATTGGCTATTGCTAATGGAGATTTCATCCTGAAAGAGAGCGATGGAGAAACCCTCAAAGGCTCATTTGCAAATGGAGATGTCATCCTTGTAGGTTCTATTATCAATAATCTTATCGCTTCTTTCGCCACGGGAGATATAATTAAAGACAGGACCTCTGTGATTAACAATCAGGTTATTACGAAAGCTGGCAAAATTATCCAGATCGAAGAAATCATTGATGCCCATTAATCTTCTAACAATATTTCGGACAACGTCTTAGTTTCGACTCGAAAGGTACATCGAGTCGAGTAACGCCTTGTTATAGTATAGAATGCAGTTATTTCGAGTCGTCCTTGTTTCGACTCGAAAGGTACATCGAGTCGAGTAACACCTTGCTATAGTATGGAATGCAGTTATTTCGAGTCGTCCTTGTTCCGACTCGAAAAGTACATCGAGTCAAGTAACGCCTTGTTATAGTATAGAATGCAGTTATTTCGAGTCGTCGTCCTTCGTCCTTACGACTCGAATGTTTTCTAAGAAAAAAAGAAGTTCTATCATTTTTTTATTGACAATCACTATAAAATGAATAGTTTTTGTATTGCTTAGTATCCACAGCAGGAAGCTAGCAATCCCAACCATCTGAATACGACTCTATCGGTACGCATTGTCCGGGTAACTATAAACCCATATTGTGCAGTAGGCTCTTGCGAATAGCGGCAAACCTATGTGACTGAAAGAACTGGAAATGTTGTTTCTGAATATTTTTTAGCTCCTACAGCTGACATATTTTTACCACTCTTCATCAAGTCCTTTGCAAGACGCGGTTGATGGTTTACCATCAACCTTGACAGCACAAAATGGGATAAACGCGGAGGAGTTATGTCTTTATCCGTCAGCCCGGTAGTTTATACAGGTGTTCTGAATATTGCACTGAATCGATCGTTGTCCAATCTTTATGAAGCTGTGGAACGACTTTCGACTGGCGAGCGTATTAATTCTGCTGCCGATGATCCCGCGGGAATGGCAATGTCGCAATTAATGCGGGCACAGTCCGCAACCTATACTCAGGCTATTCGAAATTCTCAGGACGCTATCTCGCTTCTGCAAACGGCAGAAAGCGGACTCAACGAAATTGACGAAAATCTGGTGAGAATGAAAGAACTCGCGGAGCAAGCCGCAACTGGCTCATACACAGATGCCCAACGGCTTATTATGCAGTCTGAGTTTGAATTAATGGGTACAGAAATTGATAGAATTGCTGGTTCCACATCCTACAATACCTTCAAACTGTTAGACGGGTCTCTTGCTTCTTCAGCCACATGGAGCAGTGCTGGAGGCTGGACAGAGCCTGATGGCGGAATGCGGATTCAAGTGGGAGATGGCGCACTTCGTGCCGAGGATTATTATTATATCACTATTCCCGATACCCGAACTACGGCACTGCTGAACAGTCAGACTGTGGCAATTTCCACTCAAGCGGCAGCCGCGGCAGCCTTAGACATCCTTAACACAGCTATTATCAATAAAGAAAACGCTATTGGATGGGTGGGAGCGTTAGAGAACAGACTGGAAAGCACTTTAGATAATCTTGAAGGGCAGGTTGCCGCTTTAGATAATGCTGAAGCCAATATCACGGATGCTGATATTGCTGCTGAAACGGCGAACTACGTAGCAAGCCTTATTTTAACGCAGTCCGGGATAGCAATGATAGCTCAGGCGAATTCAATTCCGCAGTTAGTACTGCAACTAATAGGAATGGATTAGATTA
>JAIOTM010000255.1 GCA_021106755.1 Candidatus Cloacimonadota bacterium
CATTCAAGACCGACGTCCCGCATCCAGCGGGGAGCGCGCTTCTTGGTTTCGGAGTAAAAATCGAACAATCCACCGACTCCTATTTTTACCGGACACTTTATCTTTTCACCATAACGGTCAATCCATTTCTCCTGTTTTGGTGCGCCAAAAGCTACGAGGAGAATGTCCGTCCTGGATTCATTTATCCATGATACAATGTCTGCACTATCTTTTTCCCAGTCAAAGAATCCGTTTTGCACGCCAGCTATCTTCAAACCGGGATATTTCTTCTCAAGACGCTGTCGCATTATCTCCGCGACTCCCGGAGCAGCCCCTAACAAATACATGCTATAACCTTTCTCCACACATAAATTGCAGGTAAACGGCATCATATCTGTACCATTAACATTTTCGCGGAGTGGCTTCCCAATCAGTTTACAGGCAATGTTTACGCCAATTCCATCGGGAAATACAACCCGTGTATTTTTGAGTATATCGTAATAAATCCGGTCGTCAAATGTTTTATTGAAACAATCAGGATTCACAAAGTAGATATTGGTTTGCTGTTGCTTTGCAACCGCGTCATCAATAATCCGCACCGCCTCTTTCATGTCCGGATTGAGGAAATCCAAGCCGAGCAGGTTGATTGTTTCCCTGAAATCCGTGGTTCCATGCCTATAAAACAAAGCTGGAATTGCCTGAAGTAACAACATGCTGTTTCTTACAAAACCAGCACGAACCAGATACTCTTTATCTGTAGCTAATCTACTTTCATGGGCAATCCGGGCAGATGAGCGAACAAACCACAAACTGATAATACCCGGTCGGGCATGGGCTAATTCAGCGAGTACTTCCTGCCTGTTCTCCTCGTTCCATTCCCGCAAGGCAATGCCAACAGTTCCCACATCACCTTTAAGTATGTTCGGCAGTGTTGGCAAAGAATCTATCAGTCGGATACCTGTCTTGAACTTATTTAATGTCAGCTTTCGTCCATTCCGTCCAACATAGTCTTTCGTGGTAAACAGCGAAACTTTGTTATTACGCCTGCTAAGAAGTATAGCAAGAGTTGCCCCCGCGAGAATCGGCATAAGTACCAGCGATACCACAATTTCTAAAAACCGCCAGGAATCAACTGGTTCTAATTTTTTCCGAGGGGAAGCATCCCGCGTTAAAGCGACATCTCTTACTATAGCAGCGTGTTTTGCCCAGTCAAAGTGCTTTACCCGCGTTAAACCTTTGGCTATCATTTCTTTCTGCCGCTTTTCATCTCCGAGCAAGGCAGAAATTTTCTCAGCTATTTCGTCAGAGTTTTTCGGGTTGAAAGTCTGAACAGCGTCCCCTCCAACTTCCGGTAACGAAGAACAGTCAGAGCAAAGAACAGGCACACCGCTTGCCATCGCTTCGAGAAGCGGAATACCAAATCCTTCAAACAACGAAGGAAAAACATATAGCTTTGCCCTGCGATACAGCACCGACATCAGCCTGGTAGGAATAAATCCTGGCAGAAAAATACGCTCACGGTCGCTGGATTGTTCTAGATAATCGGTGACTACTTCACTGCCAGACCACACTTTCCCGGGGAGTAACAGCGCATATTGCTGTTTAACTTCATCGGGAAGCTTTTCATACGCTTTTATAAGATTAAGGTGATTCTTTCCAGGATGCTCTATCCGGGCTAAATATAGGAAAAATTCCGCAGGATAATCTTCCGGCAGGTCTGTTTCTCCTGCCGGACAATATAGCCCGGAATCAAATCCGTTGTAGTTTAAGGTAATTTTCTCCACCGGAATATGATAATACTTCTGCAAATCTGCTCTGGTGCTCTTGCTTATGGCAATTATCCGGGGAGCATACTTCAGAAAAAACGGCACAACCCGTGTAATGTAAAACATACGAAGAGCGTCGTACTTAGCTGGAATATGGAATTGCGACAGATCGTGTATTGTTACTACCGTGTTAGCAGGATAGAGACAGAAAAGGCGGCGATTCCCCGCTGGAAGAAAGACTAAATCGTAGCTTGTGAAATCCCGGCTGAATGGCAATATAAAAAGATGGCACGACATTTCCATCACTGGATGAACAAAAGTTGGTGCCTTAATGAAGTGAATCCGCGGTGCTTGAACTGGAAATGCTTTTCTGTCTTTGTCGCTCATAATCAGATGCACTTCGCTCTCGGCAGACATGTTCTTTAACACATTATTGTTATAATCCGAAATACCTGATTTGCCTCTATCATAGGCAAAACCACTAACAAAAATTGTGCTCACTATAAAACTCCTGTAGAATGTAGTGACATGTCAAACGTAAAATATCGGTTTGTATCCCGATTCTCTCTACATGGCTGGAAAGTGTAAGAAGCCATCATCTCAGCCTTAACATGACAATAATACATCGTTAAACTGCTCTATAAACTGGTCACCTGAGTAATGTTCTTTAACCATCTCAAACCCGTTATGTCCCAATTGTCGTGCTTGTTCGGGGTCAGCAATCAAGGTCGAAATATGACGGGCAAAAACATCAATATTTTGCTCAGGGGCGAGTAAACCAGTTACCCCGTGCCGTAACCACTCGGAAATTCCACCCACATTAAAAGCAATTACCGGCTTGCCTCTTGAGTATGCTTCCGTGCCAATCATCCCAAAGGGTTCTAACCAACGGGAAGGAACCAGCACAATATCCGCTTCGCGATAATAGGATTCTACATCGGGAACCCAACCCGCGAATCGGGTTTTATCTTCAATACCATACATGCGTATAAGATGCTTTATGTTCTCTTCTTCGTTTCCCTTGCCAACGAGAGTCAATTGGTATGGAGCATCTATCGCACTTACCGCCTGAATAAGCAAATCAACTCCCTTGCCACGAATCATCTGCCCAACATAGAGCAGACGTGCGGGTTTATCGGGATGATATTCAGGAATACTTTCGGGCAACTCAATTATTGGATAAATTTTGTGAATTTTTTCCGGCTTGAAATTGTTGGCAATCAGATTATCTCGCATGAAATCAGAAAGCACAATAAACGCCTGAGCTTTACGAATCTGATTAAACAGTGCCGTTTTACGCTTTACATCAATGATTTTTACGGGAATCGGTCCCTCCTGCTTCTCTAACAACATCGAACATATAGAGCATTGCTGAGAATCGAAGGGCTGATGACAGTTTTTTCTTTTCCAGAGATAGTACTTGTGGCGGCGCAAACAATAATAATCGTGATCGTGAACCAGCACCACTACAGGATGGTCTTTGCCCAACATTTCCAATAAATCTGGATTCGTAGCCTTATGAACAAAGACAATATCAAATTCGCCAAAAAGCTCATCAAGCTGTGCTCTGGAATGTCCATTATAGAAATAGGATTTGTCGAACACCGTATCAAAATCAAATAAATCCGAAGGAGGTTGTTCAAACAACCCGTAAATCGTATGCCCGTTTTGCCTGAGTTGCCCCGCGATTTTGAACAGCAGTTTTTCCACACCACCGTAGAACCCAAATTTTGTATTAACGAACAGTATTCTCAAAATAATTCCCCTTACTTAATATACGGCTCGTGCAAATCAGCGGGTCGCTGGTTTCTGATTATGTCGTCATATTTGTCGAGATACAACTGTGTAAGATATCTATAAGTGTATTTAGTTTTAACAAGTTCGTTCCCTTTTTGTCCCATTTTTTTCAGCTTATCCCGCTCCTGAAATGCCCGCAACATCTTCTCAGCGCAATCTTCTACAGATTCGGA
>JAIOTM010000128.1 GCA_021106755.1 Candidatus Cloacimonadota bacterium
CGCGATCTTTCAGGTCGGTGAAGTGCACTTGCTGTGACTGCATCATTTGCTGAATGTTCTGGAGTTTATCGCGTACAACAGCCGCTTGCTCAAATTCCATTTTTTTTGAATGAGCTTCCATCTCCGCTTGTAGTGCCGCGACTATTTCGTGATCGCGTCCCCGCAGAAAATTAATAACATTCTTCACTATCTCCCTGTAATTCTCTGCCGAAATCTTCCCCACACAAGGAGCGGGGCATTTGCCCATCTGGTAGTTGATACAGGGACGGTTGTAAATAACTTTATCGGCGGGGAGCTTGCGGCTACAGTCGCGAATAGGAAAAATCCATTCTATGAGTTGGAGCGTTTTTCGGACTGCTCTGGCATTTGAATAAGGACCAAAATAGAGTGCTCCGTCTTTTAACTGGCTTCGGGTTACATAATATCTTGGGAATGGCTCTTCTACTGTTATCTTGATGAATGGGTATCTTTTATCATCTTTGAGTAAAATGTTATATTTGGGCCAGTACTTTTTAACAAGATTAACTTCCAGCACTAACGCCTCGTCTTCGGTGCGGGTAATAATGTACTCGAAACTGTGAATATGCTTCGCTAAGTCTTTGGTTTTAGCGTCCGGCAGGTTGATTTGAAAATAGTTGCGAACCCGGTTTTTCAAAGAGAGAGCTTTGCCTACATAGATGACTTTAGCATCCCGGTTTTTCATAAGGTAACAGCCGGGTTTATCCGGAAGAAGCTCTAACTGTTTCTTAATTTCCTGATTCATGGCTGGAATTCCATTCTGTTTCCAGATGTTTGAATTTACGCATTTGGTTCAGGAAGAAAACGAAAGTAAGTAGTACTGCCAAAGCATCGGCGATAGGAAACGAAAGCCAGATACCGGATATATGAAAGAAAGAAGGAAGAATCAATATCAGCGGAATCAGGAAAAGAATCTGCCGGGATGCCGACAACAGTAAAGATGGTAGTGCTTTGCCAATTGCCTGAAACATAACGGCTCCTATCATCTGAAACCCGATAAATGGCATTGCTATAGCTACAATCCGCACAGCTTTAGCAGTTATCTGAATCAGCTCTTGCTCTGGAGTGAAAACACTGACAATCGTTTTGGCGAAAATTTCCAACAGAAGGAAGCCAAGAATTGAAACACAGCTACTCCATAATATCGCGATTTTGATTGTTTTTCTGGCAAGAAGATATCGATGTGCTCCATAGTTATATCCTGTTATGGGTTGAGCACCCTGGGCGATACCAAACATCGGCATCAATATCATCAAAATAACCCGATGTATAATTCCATAGGCGGCGATATAGATTCCGGTTTTAGCATCTCCAAACTTGCCAATTGTCTGGTTGATAATGATTATCATTACACTGGCACCAATTTGCCGGGAAAAAGCTGAGGATCCAATTGTAAGTTGTTCCCGAATGATTCGCCAACGGGGAAAAAAGTATTTCAGGCGAATGTTGAGGCTGGTGTGCCCTGAAACCAGAAAGCAGAAGATATAGATAGCTGCCGAGACCTGAGCTATTAATGTGGCAATAGCGGCTCCCCGTACACCCATATCTAACCAGAAAATAAAGATAGGATCGAGAATAATATTTATTAAAGCGGAAACCAACATGCTTCCCATAGCTACTTTTGCCCTGCCATCTGAGCGAATTATATTGTTAGAGGAAATCATAAAAGCAAAGAAGATAGTGCCAATGAAGCGAATCTCCGCATAATCACGGGCGTAGGGCATTATTTCGGGTGTCGCCCCAAACAATTTCAGCCAGAAATCCATCCAGACAAATCCCGCGACAGTGATAATACTGCCAAAAATCAGAACGAGAACGAAGACATTGCCGACAGTACGGTCAGCTTTTTCCTGATCGCCGACTCCGAGAGCACGGGAAATAATGGAAGCACCACCAATTCCTATGAGAATTCCAATCGACAAAACCAGCATGTGTACAGGCATCATGATTGTTATTCCCGCGATTCCGAGACTACCAACTCCCCGCCCGACAAATATCGCGTCCACCACATTGTAGGTAGCTTGTACAAACATAGCAATCATTGCTGGCACCGATAACTTCAGCAGCAAGCGTGGGATATTCTTGTCCGAAAGGACGTGATTATTATTTCTATCCATATTTTCAAGATTAGTTTGACATGGATTCCGGTCAAATACAATTATCATTAACTATCAGTTTTTAGTTGAAAACTAACTTGAGGAGATAAATATGAAAATGGTATTATTAATGATTGCTGTTCTGGGATTGTGTGGACTTTTCGCTCAGGAGTACAGAATTATCAGTACTGCTACTGGCGAATCAATATCACTGAAACAACTGTCGAAAGAGTTAGCAGACTATGACGTAGTGTTTTTCGGGGAGTTTCATGATAACGAGCTAATCCATGAGCTTGAGTATCAACTTCTATCTCTGCTACATAAAGAATTGGAGCTTATCACAGTCTCAATGGAGATGTTTGAGCAAGATGTTCAGGAAATTCTTAATCAGTATCTCAAGGGCATAATCGGAGATGACGAATTTCTGGCGGAGAGTAGGCCCTGGGGTAACTTTCAATCTGATTACAGTGCAATTATAGAATTTGCCAAAGATAAAGAACTGCCTGTAATAGCCGCGAATGTTCCTCGGTGTTACGCTTCAGAATTGCGAAAAAAATCGTGGGAATCGTTGCAAAAGTTGCCAAAGACAGAGAAAGCCTGGTTTGCCAAAGAACTTGTAGTGCTGGACGATGAATATAAGAAAAGGTTCACGGAAACGATGAAATCAGGTATGGGGGCTAAAAGTAAGATGGGAATCTCCGCGGAAATGATAGACAGGTTTTATGCAGCCCAGTGCCTTAAAGACGATACGATGGCTGAGTCGATAGCTCTTCATATTAAGAAACATCCCGACCGAAAAGTGATTCATTATAATGGTGGTTTTCATTCAAACGCGCACTTGGGAACAGTACAAAAATTAGCTGGAATTATGCCTGAATTGAAAATCGCGGTAATTGCACCGATAAATCACAAGAAACCAAAAGCTTATGAACTTACTAAAGAGGATAAATCAGAAGGAGATTTTTTACTGATAGTACTCAGACAGGAGTAGTCCTGCTGGTTCGAATTTTCTAAAACCCATTTAATGTGACAGGGTTTGATGAGGGGGGCAGGTGGATAAAGCCTGCCTCTACTCTACGGTTAAAACCGGGTTCCATATCGGAGGATTTCCGCAAAGTCTTCTGCCCTCTCAGCAAGAGAAAAACTTCGGTCGCTGTGAATCCATTCTCTAAGCATTTGTTCAGTATGTCCAATTATGATATGAATCAGGACTTTAGTGTTTATCGGCTTAATTAATTTCTGCTCTATTGCTTCATCATAAAGTTGCTTAATGTAGTTGAAATGCTCGTGAAGCATTGTGCGTATCTCTTTTTCCTTTGAAAATTCGGGGCATTGATACAACTCAATAGTGATGTAGCGAACAATATGTGGATTACTCGAAAACATTTTGACGTGTAAGGCAAAGAATTTTTGCAGTCGCTCTAATGGATTTTCAATATCCCTGACCATCTCTTTCATTGATTGCAATTTTGCAGTCATTAAGTAATCGAAGGATTTTATCATCAAATCATCTTTACTCTTGAAGTAGAGATAGACTGTTCCGTCAGCGACATTTGCTTTTCGGGCGATATCCGATATCTTGGTGCAATGAAACCCCTTTTCCGTAATAATTTCTATTCCGGCTTTAATGATGGCTTGACGCTTCGAAAATTGTTTTTTGTTTAATTCGGCTATACTCTTCAATGATTTCTCCATTGGTCTCTCCCAATATAAACTTATTGTCGAAAACCATTATTAGGATATGGCGTACAGAAAGTCAACTTAAAAATGTTAGTTCTAACTAACTTTATAGGCGACAGGGCAAAAAACCTCGGTAAATCAGGGCGTAGCTGATAAATTCCTTTTCGATTATGGAAGGAGCGGAACCATTCTCTGACCCATTCCGGTAGTCGGGTCTTTACCTCGTGGAGAGTTATCAAATACCTGCAATGTATAGTACACTACTGCGATAAATTCTTTGGAGAATTTGCCGTGGAAATAGCTGTGCATCAGGTTGATGTATTTAGTAACATCTTTTTCGTAATCAGATAATTCCGGGTCGTTGGAATCAATCAGCCGGGCAATGGTCTTCAGTTTGTAGGACGGAATATCCAGGAATACTACAGAAGAAGCAGGATAAACCATCTGATTAAGAAACGTCTGAGTTACAAATTCAGGGTTAGCATAAAGCTCTAAAGAGACCTGTTTATCCATAGCGAATATTGAGTCCGCTTTTTCGTACATTGAGATAAGTTCATCAATTTTTTTGTGAATCGGAAGCTCCATTGTCGCTTCGAGATGGGCTATAACCTCTTTAATCTTGTCGTGGCGAGGTAGAAATCCCATGCCCTTTACAGCGTTGTTCAGACTGAAAACAGCGTCATCGCGGCGGAATCCCCAGGTCGCAATCATTCCGCTATGAGCACCGACGAGTTCCGGTCCGGCGTAATCTGTTTCTTCACCACGCGTCATGGCGGCAAACATATCTTTCATGCCTTTCAGCATTTTCATTCTGCTTGCCATATTCCATTCAATAAACGCTGGCGGGAAGCCCGCTAACTCATACTGTTCCCAACCTTTATCATCTAACCGAGCTTCGATTACTTTCGCTCCGGAAGCAGGGGTTTTTACAGTAGTCTGGCGGCAATAGCCATCTGTCCAGAAATCTTCCGGCTCGTAACCACTTTTTTCATCAAGATCGAAGTCGCATTCACATGCGGTTAGTAATAGCAAGGTTGCCATTGCCAGCAAAGTCAATAATTTCATAATATCTCCTTTTTCGCATTCACTATCAGGAAGGGATAGGAGTCAATGAAAAAATGTGATGATGAGTTTTTTTCAGACAAAAAAAATCAGATTGACAAACTATTGAAACTGATTCCAAACTGCTACAAATCGTAAGAAAGATATTCCTTATTTCAACAATACTGCTTTGCCAGTTTGAATTTGCTTATTTGTTTTCAGTCGATATAAATAAATCCCGCTACCAACTGTTTCTCCGTTGGCATCTTTTCCGCTCCAGAGGACTTCGTAAGAGCCTGCGTGTTGTGGTTCGTTAACCAGCGTTCGCACATGTTGCCCTTTGATATTGTATATTCCGAGGGATACAGGAGACGGCTTTGCCAGATCGTACGAAATGGTTGTTTCAGGGTTGAAAGGATTGGGGTAGTTTGAAAGATTTATATTTGCAGGCGGAGCAACAAAATCATCATTTGGAATGCCACCAATAGTGAGTTTATAAACAGAATTACCTTGTGTTATTAAGTACCTGATACTCTCGGTCAGTTTTATATGTTCCTTGAAAATAGTTGGTTGAGTGTATTCCTCTATGATAGAACCATCCTCAGTACTTATAATCCTGTTGGTTATGCGAGTCGGTTCATCATCGCGATTAGAAAGGAAATTCGGGGCTGTATATTCGACTATACAGCTACCAATATCAGTAAAATCTACACAGAATCCTTGCGATGCGGAATTAGCAACAGGAACAGACCAAACAGTACTCCCATCATCAGGTGAGATTTTTTCTATGTTACCATCTATAGCAAATATAGGTAGGTCATTCTGATTAAAGCCACTATTCATACAATATGGTGTATATGTAGATTCAAATTCGTTACTTAACAATATTAATCCATCCTCCACTAAATCGGGGGATAAGTACCGTCGTATATGCCAATCAAATGCGGGAATAGGAGAATAGCCAAAGTCATCCCAAAGACTTCTGTTCAATGTTACAATTTCATCCTGTCCGGAATGGCTGTACATTTGAAATGTACTTATGACACTGTTTTCAAAAACAAGCTGATTACCTTCCAAAGTAAGTTGGTAAATCCGTGCGTTCCCTGTATTTGGATAACGAAAATACGCAAGTGCATTAATTCTTACAAATATCTGATTTTCAAGCACATCATTTCCAAGATTTGTGAATTCATACGGTCGTGTTCTCAAAATATTGATAATATTGGTAGTGCAGGAAGAAAGGAACGTCATGTCAGGGAATGAGTAGAGATCAAAGACCAAATCAGCTTCGTTCATAAAGTGCTGACTGGCATATTCGTATAATATTTCCAGATGAGGAACCAATACATATTGGTTTCCTGCGAGTACAAAAAATTGAGATAAATTAGCCATTGAGCCAATCATATAGTTAGTTTCACTAATATTTTCATGTAAGAGAATACGTATCTGCTCTTCCCCTGATTCCGCGTAAATAACCATATACCAGTTAATTTGGTTATCTTCAATAATCCGCTTCATCATATATATATTGCCAGTTCCATCATTCAGGTAATCAAAAGCTCCGATTTGTCCAACATCAAGTGATGAAAAATGCAGACTGTTCAACTCTTCAAACTCAAGTCTATCCGCATAAACGACAATCGAAATCAATAACAGGATAAATATCAATATGTGTTTTGCCATAGAGTCTCCTACTTCAATAGAATAGCTTTATTGGTTTTAATCTGAAGGTTGGTTTTTATTTGATACAAATAAATCCCACTACTGACTGTGTTGTTGTCAGTATCGGTTCCTTTCCAGACAACTGAATAATTACCAGCATTCTGTACTTCACTAACCAGTGTTCGTACTAATTGTCCCTTTAGATTGTAGATATTCAGTTCAACTGGTGTTGCTTCTGCCAGATTATATGAAATCGTTGTTTCAGGATTAAAAGGGTTCGGGTAGTTAGCAAGTCCAAGCTTGGGACTTTGCACAATATTGTCATCTTTGTTTACAGTCATCGTAGTGATTCTAT
>JAIOTM010000318.1 GCA_021106755.1 Candidatus Cloacimonadota bacterium
CACTTGTCCACCCGAATCGGCAGAGGAGTTTTCACTTTATCCGCGATTGCCACGATATGCGGCTCTCCCTCGTAAACAATCACTTCCGAGCTATGTTCAGTGCCATTGAGAAATGCTTCTACAAGTACTTCGTTATTATTAAAGCTTGCCTTCGCGAGAAGATAGTTCTTTGCCACCTGCTCTATAGTTTTTGTGTAGGTAACACCACGAGCACCGCCCATACTTACTGCTGGTTTGATTATCACCGGAAAACCTATAGTTGTAGCCGCTTGCTCTGCTTCGAGAATGGAATTTACTACAGCATATTTCGGATTGGGTACATGGTGAGACTGCCAGTGATTCCGCAAAGTTGCTTTGTTAACAGCAATGGAAGCCGCTTTAGTTCCGACTCCCGGTAAACCTGCCTTTTCGCAGACATAAGCCGCCGGGAAAACGCCATAATCGTTGAGAGGAACGATTGCGTTAATTCCCTCGCTGAGTACATAGTCTGAAAGCAGTTCTTTATCAGAAAAATTGAGATGAGCAAAATGGTGAGCAAACTCCTTACCCGGCACGGAAGCGTTTTTATCAGCGACATGAACTTCGTAGCCAAGTTCTCTGGCAGTAATAATTGTTCGAATATAGTAGCGTGAAGCTCCCAAAATGAGAATACGTTTCATTTCTCAACCCTCAAAGCGGGAAATTCAGCTTTAATCCATGCGGCAATTTCCAGTTCCGGGTCGGTAAGGTTATAGCGAACATGACCATCGCCAGTGGCAACCCCCAGCACAATTGTCGGTTGACTAACAGAATCCACCACAAATTCACCTTTACTGCCGATAACCCCGCCGGAGATGATATTTGTTCCGTCCACCTGTCGCCGATGTATATCGTGCCTCAATCGCCACATATCAATACTGCCCCGCACAATTTCCCCGGCAATTATTCCCCGCATATCAGGGCGGAGAATCAATAATTCCTGCTGGTGAAGATGGTCCATAGCCTCAGAAGTAATAGAGCCTATCCGGGCATCAATCACAACTTGCGGTAATTTCGATTTTTCTAAAAAAGAAAGTGGTAACATATCAGTCAAAGAACAACTGATTATCGCGTCTAACTGCTGCGCGGGATTCCCATCATGCCCGGTGCGGAAAAACACGCTGGCTCCACTGTATCTCAAAATAGCGGACAGCACTTTAGTCAGAAGATTGTCCCCCCATAACAGAATGTTTCTGCCGACTATTCCGTTCAGCAACACAGCGAGAGTATCAACAATGCTTTTCGTCCAGGTATCTATGTCGTTATATTGAATTAACTTGCTCGCGTCGAACTGGGCTATCATTGTTCTGACAAATTCGCGGCTTCTGTTGCCGTACAAACCTGTATCAAGCAGAATCCAGTCGTACTGCTTGTTTATGCTATCGGCAATATCGGTAAGGTCTTCGGGAGACGCGATTTCCATATTCCCGATTATTGAGAAAGGATTTTCCTGAATATTGGCAGAAATCGCGCTTTTGTCGGATAGCGACTGCACTATGTTCATCACTGCCGGTTTACCGGTTTTGCGGGAGCGATTGATAACCTCACGGGTAAGCACTTCGAACTGGTTGGCAAGTCGCTCCTCCTGTTTGGCTTTCATAAATTCTATGAGTACTGAACCTTCCAGCCGTAACGCCCGAATGTGGGTTTTCTCCCGCGAAAGATGCTCTGCCACCTGTCGCACTAACTCTTCCGATGGATTAACTACATCTTCGCTGGTGAGACGAACAATAAGCTCACGCGAATCAATCTTGAATTTGCGGGCATAGCGGTTAATCATCTTCGAAAAACTGGAGTGAAACCAGGCATAACCACCAGTAACGCTGGCAGGTGTGTTGCGTACATTATGCAACAGCGGGGTTATATGCTCCTCGGCGATGTCCATTACAGCGTATTTGTCTATGCCGGTGTTATAGCCAAGACGTTCAAACAAAGCTACCAGCATTTCTGTGGCAGCGTTTCCAGCACTTCTACCAAGCCCTTTCAGCGAGCAATCCACCACAGCCGCGCCAAGTTGCCAGGCTTTTAACGAGTTGGCATTTGCCAGCCCTAAGTTGTTATGACCATGAAACCCTAATCCAATATCACAACCTGCCTGTGATGCCTGAAAGTAAGCCTCTATATCATCTGGAACAAATCCACCGGCAGAATCCACTAAAACCGCCACATCGGCACCATATTCCTGTGCCAGAGCAGTATAATAAACAAATTTATCGGGTTTAACCGCATAAGATTTCATCAGGTTAGCGGAAATATACAATCCGTGTTTTTTTGCAGTACTAAAGAAAGCCTGTTTGCCCGGCAAATCGGTAATATTGGTACCAATTCTTACAAAATCCAGACCAGCTGATGCCGCATCTGCAATATGCTGTGGTTTAGCTAACCCCGGAATACAAAACATCCCGATTTTCGCGGTTGTCATACGGGAGCGGACAGCTTCGATATAGGCAACATCGGGAGCGGGAAGCTCTCCTTTGCCCATGTTGGTCGCGTTTAACCCCATGCCATGCCCAATTTCAATATAGCGGAATCCTGCCTGCTCTAAAGCCAGTGCAATCAAAGCTGTATCTTCGGGAGTAAAACGAAAATCAATAGCATAGCTACCGTCCCGCAAAGTTGTTTCCAGTATTATCTGTTCCATGTTAATCTCCAAAAGATACCAGTTTACTGATGTTGGTTTCAATAAGTTCTGGACGAACCGTCTTCCTTAATAAGCAGACATCGCGAAAAGTTTTATAGTACTCTCCAAGTGAATACTCAGGAAAATCTGAGCCATAAATAACCTTTTCATCTAACATGTCCATAACCCAGTTAAAGTCACTTATTAAAGTCGTCCCGCTAAAGTATTGTAATACATGCGAGTTATCTAACCACACATTAGGATTGGATTTTGCGAGATAGTAGGCATCAAAAACCCGATGCGCTCCCATGTGAGAAAGTATAATCTGCATCTGAGTATATTTCTTTGCTAAAGCATCGTAATAGAATGGCGTAAGCTGATTAAGTAACGGAGTATGACCGGCTGTCTGGTAATAACCATCAATCATCACCGGAATTTCCCGCTTATTCAGAAACGCGAACAGAGATTCCCAACGGGCATCAAGGCAATATATTCCTTGCGAGCGGGGATGCAGTTTCACTCCTGCATATCCCATTGCTTCTATCTCCAGCAACTGGGGTTTCAGTAATTTTTGAAAATCCAGATGAGCAAACGCTCTGAATTTTTCAGGATAACGTTCCACCACTCCTGCAAGCCAACGGTTTTCGCAAGCTCCGGGAACAGAAATAAGCAGGCATTGCCTGATGTTGTGTTCCGCCATTTCGTCAAGGAGTCGCTCTAACGACGCATCGTGGCTTGTGTTGAACCATTTTCCGTTGGGAGTAATATTTACATGCGCGTCTATCATATCTTTCTATCCAAATAATTGAAGCCAGTTCTCAAAGCTGAGTAACGACCAGATTAACAATCGGCGGTTTTTCTTCCCACTGAAATGCTCATCCAGCATTTCACTAACTTTTGCTGGCTGTATAAAGTCGTACAACCGTGCTTTACGCGAGATTAAGGTGTTTTTAATAAAGTCCACGCTCTCCTGACGAAACCAACTCGCGTCCGGTGCGGAGAAACCCTGCTTTATCCCTTTAGCATAGTTCTGTGGAACATATTTTTCCACCATTTTACGTAAGATAATTTTCCCATCGTTTGTTTTATTAAAGTATTGACTGGTTTTGGGACCGGGAATATTTTCATCTAATTTAACGATTTCTGTGATATTTCGAAGTTTATATTTTACAGGAATCCGCATGGCAAAATCTACCAAATCGTTATCGAGAAATGGCAATCGCTGTTCCAGACCGTGCGCCATACTCCGCTTGTCATCCACAATCAGTAAGCCATGCAAAAAGGTTTTACACTCAAAGTATAGCGACTGATTCACCTAGTCTTCCGGGGAGCAATCGCCGGAGAATTTCTTCAGTGTGTTTTTGAAGACATCGCGAGTCTGGTAATCCCATATTTCCGGGTAAATCGAAGGCTGATAGAACTCAGATTTGATGCTATCGGGAATTAGCCGCTGCCAATAGCGATAGTATTTGTCGGCATAGTCCTCGAAATTGTGGTTAACCATAGCTCGGTAATAACGCCACGGATAACCAGCAAATAACTCATCTCCACCCGCTCCCGAAAGAATCACTTTCACAAATCGAGCTGCCAAGTCGGAAACATAGTAGTTGGGGTAGCTCTGCCCCACACGCAGGTCTTCCTGATGCCAGACCATGCGATTCAGAACGCGCTCCATATCGCCAGCTTTGAGAATTACTTCGTAGTGCAACGTGCGGTTCAGACTGGAGATATACTCAGCTTTGGCTCGTTCGTCAAACGAAAATTCCGCTCTGGTTACGTTGGACAAATCAAAACCGCAGGTAAACGTGCGTAAATCCGAAAAATTCTGTGCCGCGACAGAGGTTATCGCGCCGGAATCCATTCCGCCGCTGAGATACGATCCAATCTCCACATCTCCAATCAACTGTCGGTTAACTGCCTGATCAAACAAGCGGGATAACTCTTCCAGAATCTCGCGTTCGTCAGTATTATTAAAACCTTCGGTAAAATTGTAATCCCAGTACTGCTCCTGATAAATGCCACCATCGGAATTAATCAACATTGTATAGCCCGCCGGAAGTATTTTGATATTCTCAAACAAGGTCAGGTCGGAAAAGATGTTCTGGAATGAGAAATACTCGTTCATAGCGGGAACAGATACGCCAAAATTGAAATCGGGATGCACCGCCATAGCTTTAATCTCCGACCCAAACAGAAACAAACCCGGAACCGAGTAATAGTAAAGCGGCTTGATTCCATAACGATCCCGTGCCAGAAACAACTGCTGTTTGAGTATATTCCAAACCGCGAAAGCGAACATGCCGTTGAAACGTTTTATTGCTTCCACTCCCCATTCCTGATAAGCTTTCAGAACTACTTCTGTATCGGTTCCTGAGTGGAATTGATAGCCCTTTGCCTGCAATTCCGCTTTAAGTTGCAGATAATTGTAAAGCTCTCCATTATAGACAATAATAAGTGTCCCGTCATCGTTAAGCATTGGCTGGTGACCTGCCGGAGATAAATCAATAATAGACAAACGCCGATGCCCCAATCCAATCATCTGGTTTGTCCAGATTCCACCATCATCAGGACCACGGTGCATCAACATATCCGTCATCCGTTGTAATACCGGAATCCGCAGAGGTTTACCATCAAACCGCATAACCCCGGTTATTCCGCACATAGGTCAATCTCCCTTAGATTGGTAAACAGATAGTCGATTTCCTGCTCGGTAATCGTTGGAAAAAACGGCAGTGCCAGACTAAGCTTGTCCGCGGC
>JAIOTM010000159.1 GCA_021106755.1 Candidatus Cloacimonadota bacterium
GAATCGTTCATCGTACACTTGAAGCGTAAAGGGAAGACTCTGTTCAAGTCCGTGCTAAGGTAGTAAATCGGTTTTGATGATTTCCGACCAGTCCATAGTTATCTCGTCACCAGAGACTGTTAATATTGCGTAATCGGATTCTGGAAGATACCGGATTAACAACTCAAACGGAACCTCCTCAATGTTACGCACGGAGAATCCAGTAAAGATATCGAAGTATCCCTTTTCGTTTGCCTCGTTACCGTACAGGTGCATCTCGTATGCCACTCCAGGAGTACTGAACTGTTCTACAGTTTCCCTGTGCTGTTCAAACCAACTCATAAACCTGTTCCACAAGCGGCCAATCTCGTTCTCTTCTGTCCATTCGGCACTGATACTGAAAGGGTCACCATAATAATTGAAGCCTGCCAGGACTAAGCGGTATTGCTTAATAAATTTCAGTTCCATAGTCTCCTCATGAAAAAGGTGATAATAACACTATTATCACCTTCATGCAATCTGTGTCAAGAAATGTTACTCCATAATCCCGATACCGTTTTCCGGCATGAATTCAGGCCAACCTGAGAGCCAGGACGGTAGCCGTGGTTTTTCTACCTTATCTATCACTGGAAAATAAGCCTTCAAGTCCAGAACAGGTGTTCCATCGTAAGCGTCTATTTCGGTTACTACAAGTGTTCCGGTGTCAATGTCCACACTCACTATTGGACACACGCTGACTGCTATTGGATTGGGTCGATACTCACTTCGGCAGGCAAACACCCCCGTTAAGTGTTCAGGGGCATAAGGTGGAATTGTTTCGTAAATTGAACGCTGTTCTTCTGAATCCTGTCGGTCTGCCCACCACAGAACAATGACATGCGAGAAATGTTCCAGTTGTCTGAGTCCCTTGGTAACATCTGCTTCTAATTGAATGCTTACTTTTCCGTCAGTTCGATTCACCTTTCCAATAGGGTGAACAATAATCGTTTTGTCCATGTGTTCCTCCACTTTTTTGTGTTTAACGCTATGTCACTCTACAAAATCAAGGATGGACTGTCTTGATGCTGCTTGCGGAAATAGAGTTGTTTCTGATAGAAAATTGTCGATGAAATGATGTTTTTTGCGGTGGGTTACTTTGATGCTGGTGAAATACACACAATAATCTAAAGTGCTGACAGGTTCCTGATGCTCAATTGCTTATGTCAATTCGCTCATTTTTCTGCAACATAGCTATTTAGTCGAATACATCAAGCTTGAAACACAAGATTGGCTGACAACTTTATTTCAGCTACAGATGTATATTTTGACCTCGATTTCGGAGACTTCTCAATGCTTCTTAGTGCATATTACTTTCAAATCTATTCCAGTTTTAATAAATCTACCTACTGCACGTCCGATTTGTTCTCTCGTGTGAGCAGCGGAAAGCTGTACACGGATTCGTGCTTTTCCCATTGGCACAACAGGATATGAGAACCCGATTACATAGATTCCTTCGTCAAGTAATCGCTCTGCCATTTCAACAGCAAGCTTTTCATCGTATAGCATAACAGCCACAATCGCAGTATTGCCGGGGAGCAGGTCAAATCCGGCCCGGGACATCTTATGCCGGAAATATATCTCGTTATCAATCACCTTATTCCTCAACGAATGTGATTCCGTCAGCATATTCAATGCTTCGAGGGTGGCACCGATTACCGCGGGAGCCAGCGTGTTAGAGAACAGGTAGGGACGCGACCGTTGACGCAAGTAGTCAATGAGGGGTTTCCGCCCCGAAGTGCAACCGCCGTTAGCTCCCCCAAGAGCTTTCCCGAATGTAGTGGTAATAAGGTCAATCTCGCCAAGAACACCGCAATATTCGGCAGTACCTTTTCCACTCTCCCCTATGTATCCTGTTCCGTGGGAGTCATCCACCATCACTAAAGCGTTGTATTTCCTTGCAAGTTCGACAATAACATCAAGCCTGGCAATATCTCCATCCATCGAAAAAACGCCGTCTGTGGTGATTAACCGCCTTCTACCAGACACAGATTCTTTCAGGCAACGCTCTAAATCGTCCATATCCGAATGTTTGTAAACATAGCGTTTCGCCTTACTCAGCCGAACACCTTCGATAATTGAGGCATGATTAAGAGCGTCTGAGATAATTGCATCGTTTTCTCCCAGGAGCGGCTGAAATATCCCACCATTGGCATCAAAGCATGAAGCGTAGAGGATTGTATCTTCTGTACCGAGAAACTCTGACATACGAGTTTCCAACTCTTTATGAATCTCCTGAGTGCCGCAGATAAATCTGACAGATGACATCCCATAGCCCCATCTGTCTATAGTGTTTTTAGCCGCTTCAATTATTCGGGGATGATTAGACAAACCTAAATAGTTGTTCGCACAGAAATTCAGTACTTCCCGTCCGTCACGAAGTCGGATTAATGCTCCCTGAGCAGAATTGAGAATTCGCTCTTCCTTATATAGTCCATTGCTTTTTATATCCATCAAAGCCTTTTGGTAATCGCTTATATCTTGCATCATTACTCCTACATGTAACTTTTTATTGGGTAAGCTAACGAGTAAAGGAAAATCTGGATGATGCAAATAGCGGGGTAATCAGAAAGACGTTTTTTCCAAAGTCGAAATAGTGAAATAAAATTTTATGGAGTAATGACGAATCATAAATCGCCAGATATGAAACTGTTCAACTTCCGAATATGTTTATTCTTCAGATAGAGAAGCTATCTCGTTGTTGGTGTTCACTTCGTTTAAATCTCATATTGTAAATACCGTTTAGAATATACACTATTATATTCTTATGTCAACCATAATCATTTTCTCAGACAGAAATTCTGACAATATTACCCGAAAATTATAATAGCTCTCCTGATTGTGAAAATTACTTGACGTAGTCATGGCGGTATGGATAAAAACAATTTGTGAATTCATGGGGAAAAAATATATTATTATATATAATTTTTTTCTCCTTTATTTCAAGTGGAAATCGTGACTACAAAACTCGAGGTAAAAAAATGTCTCAGCAAAATAATGAATCCAACTCAGAGTTAGCGAAGTTAAAGAAAGCTGTTAAAGAACTGGAGCAACAGAACAAAGAATTACTGGACTCCCAACAACTATACAAAGACCTTTTCAACAACACCCCAGTCGGCATAAGTATTCGTGAGACTGACGGAAGGCTGATTTCGGCAAACAAAAGATGGCAGGAAATCTTCAACGTTTCAGAC
>JAIOTM010000229.1 GCA_021106755.1 Candidatus Cloacimonadota bacterium
CTCCAAACCCAAGATCATTAAATAAATAATCGTTGAGCACCTGCACTGCCTGGTACTTACCTTTGAGACCTTTCTTAGCTATTCGGGACTGCACCTCATAGGCTATATCATCGAGTTTCTGCTGATATTTTCGCCCGTGCACTAATTCCGACCACTCCTCAGCCACTATCAGCGCTGCCGTGCCAATATCTACCTCGTCAGGGTCAAGCCGCATCACCTGATGAATACTGCGCACATACAGCCCCGTATCGTTCTCATTCGCCAGCGGCGAAGCGCAGACCACAGCGGATACCATTAGTGCCAACATTACCATCAACACATTTTTTCTCATTATTACTATCATACCGCCAACCTTATCGCCTTGTTTTATTTGCTCAAACTGACCGATTGGTCAGTTTGAGCAGACCAATTATATTTTCGGCTAAAACACCCTCGACCCTTACTTGTTTAATTGGGCTGGTTTTGCCGGACACTATCGAAATCGCGTTTTTTTTCAGACCAAGTCGTTTAGCCAGTAAATCTATGATCGCTGCGTTCGCTTTCCCCTTTTCCGGCGGGGCGGCCACCTTGATCTTGACCATCCCGTCAAGCACCCCGGCTATTGCGGTTTTACTGCTGCCCGGCACCACCTTTGCCGTAAAGACTACCCCCCCGTCAATTTGTTGAAATTTCAGCTTATTCATTAGACTATCGACGTTACCCAAAAACAATAAATCATGTGGGCATCATAGCAAATTATGAAGGTAAGTTCGACTACTGATTAGCATTCCCGCGCAGACACCGAATCCAGGGGATTTTCCCTTTGGTTAGCCCCGAAGCCTGCTTCGGGGTTATTTACCTTTGCGCCTTAAACTTTGATTTTTTAGTTTTCCTTGAATTTCCTTGAAAATTGGTATAAACTAAGTACTGCGTGAGGGTTATAGGGAATTTGTGTCTAAATATTTTTTTGGGTTTTTGGTCTTTTAAAATCCGTGTGAATCCGTGAAATCCGTGGTTTCAATATTTCTTTTTAAATCAGTGTTAATCTGTGTTAATCTGTGTCAAAAAGGTTCCGGCGAAGCCGGTTAATTTATTTTGTGGAGGATTCCGGAAAATGCGTTTGATCCTGAGACAGGATGGGGCACCGACAAAGGAATACCAGATTGATAAGGAACTTGTCCTGATTGGCAGGCAGGAAGACTGCGATGTCGTACTGCAAAGCAGGACAGCTTCGAGAAAACATGCTCAGATACTTCGCGGGCCTAACGGGTCGAGTTGGTTGCTGGAAGACCTCGGCTCTGCCAATAAGACATATCTTAACGACCGGATAATTACCGGCAAGACAACGGTCAAAACCGGCGACGAGATTCGCATTACCAATATCGTGCTCGAAGTGGACTTGCAGGAATCGTCGGCTAAAGCTTCCGATGTGTCGTCAGAAGAGACTATGGACGGTGAGCAGTTCAATCTCGAAGCCTCACTCAGCACTCCGAAAAGTGAAACCTTAATTAGAAAGCCCGATGCCCAGCACGCCCCGGCGATGAGGTTAGCCGCGAAAAGGCTCACAGAGTTCTCGCAGGCCACGCAGAAGTTGTGTGACTGCGACAGCCTCGACAGTATGCTGGTTACCCTGATGGATTTGCTTGTTCATCAGTTCACCGCGTTTCATGTATGGTGTGCGTTGAGAGAGCAGGGTGCCGGGCCGATGACATATCACGCCGGCAAACGCCGTGACGGCCAGAAAGTAGAACTCAAAGACCTGCAACTGCAGGACATGATCAGCCAGGCGATAGAGCGGGGCCAGTCGATCGTATTACCAAGGGTCTCTGCCAAGTTGGAGTCGAAAGACAGGATTCGCTCGGCCCTTATCGCACCGATCATACGCAACAAGGGCTGCTTTGGTATTATGTACATCGACAACGCGATGGTACACGAGCATTATAGTTTGAGTGACCTCGATTACCTCATGTTCATCTCAATCCACATCGCTGCAATACTAAAGCGGTTTTTAAACGAATGAATTAGTTGATTTTATTGTTCACTGTTTTAGTAAGAGCCCAAATGTTCCGGAGCCTTGGTTAAAGATAAAAGAAATTCTTTGCACGGTAAAAATCATTGAAGAAATATCTGATGATTTGATGAGTGGTATCCAAAGCTGATATATAGTGCTCTCGATTGAAATTTCCCGTTAGCTCGCGGGTAACTGACTTTAGAATAAGACGTTACAATCTTCCCCGCGGGAATTTACTACCCTTAAGGGTATAATAATACCAATTTCAGGAGAAAAGAATGGCACGTAAACAAAGTATATTAGCACCAGACTGGTGGGATTTCACGACACTTGATGATGAAATTCTAAATGACGCAGCAAAGCTGACACCTGAAAATATGCTCGCTCTTTCCAGAGAAGGCTTTAATGTTAGATTTTATGATACTTTGGAAGATTTTTATCTTACAGAGGCTCTTGAGTATATTAATGCCTGGAAGCAGGCTACTGCGGATAATCCTGCAGGTATTTGCGGCCCGATAGGCCCGACAGAGCAGCTTCCGTTGGTTGCGAGGCTTGTTAATGAGCTTGATTTGAACTTGAAAGATGCTCATTTTTGGGGTATGGATGAATGGCTTGTAGATGGCAAGGTAGTTCCTGCTGACCATCAGCTTTCATTTGAAAAAGCTGACAAGGATATGTGCTTGAATAAGATCAAGCCAGGACTGAAAATGCCTGATGCCAATATGCACTTCCCAAGTGAAGAGCCGACAGAGTACATTAAAAGCTGGGAAGCTGGTGTTCGCTGTGCTGTTATGCAGGGCGGCCAAGGTGATATCAAACACTGGGCATTCAATGACCCGTTCAAACGAGAAGGCAAATATAAAGACAATCCACCAACTCCGGAAGAATACAGAAAATTGCCCACGCGAGTGGTTGATTTGCATCCGGTTACAGTAATGCAAAATGCCCGTACAAGCGGCGGAGGAGTTGTAACAGGTATTCCGACAAAAGCTGTTACGGTTGGTCCTGTTCAAACATGGAAATCGGAAAAAGTTTCAATATGGCATGCAGGAACCCATGATAATCCATTCGGCATGAGATTGACAACTCTGATGATTGGAAAAAAGATATCGGATTCGTCTGTGCCAATGTCTCTGCTGGCGGACCATCCGAATGTACAGTTCAATTTCTACAGGCCGGCGATTGGAACCTGTAATGTTGAAATGCATTAGAAAAGGGGGTTCGGTATGAAAAAAATTGTATTTGCCATAGCAAGTCATCCGGATGATATAGAATTCATGATGGCGGGAACATTGTTCAGGCTCAGAGAAGCGGACTATGAAGTTCATTATATGAATGTTGCCAATGGCTGCTGCGGCACAGACAGGCATGGAATCGACGAAATTATTGAAATTCGCAGAGAAGAATCCAAACAGGCATGCGAATATATGGGGGCGACATTTCACGACAGCCTTGTCAACGACCTTGAGATATTCTATGAGAAAAAACTTATTTCACAAATTGCATCGATAATACGCCAGGTTAGTCCTGATATTATCCTGACGCAATATCCCTTTGAATACATGGAGGACCACAGCAACACCGCCAGAACAGTTGTTACTGCTGCTTTTTGCAGAGGAATGAAGAATTTTCCTGTTCAGCCTGATGTGAAACCCATAACTAAAACTGTTGCGATATATCATAGCCTGCCGTATGGCCTGACTGATTCTCTAAGAAAACCTGTTGAAGCTGATTTTTATGTTGATGTTGAGGCTTTTATTGAAAATAAAGCCAAAATGCTTGCTAAGCATAAAAGCCAGAAAGAATGGCTCGACATCAGTCAGGGTCTTGACGCGTATCTAATTACAATGAAAGATATGTGTGCCGAAATAGGCAAAATGAGCGGCAAATTTAAATTTGCAGAAGGTTGGATAAGACACTCACATTATGGCTTCTGCGGTAAGGAGGACAATTCACTGGCAGATATGTTGAAAAATACATAGATGCGTGGGATTACTTTTGTGAAGTTATCTATGAAAAAATGTAAAGTTATAATATTTGTACCACTTATTTAGCCCTTTGCATTGCGGAGGGTTTTCTTTTGGTTAGCCCCGAAGCCTGCTTCGGGGTTATTTACTCTATTTTGATGGCTTCACCATCAAAATCGGGGTGATAGGATTCGAACCTACGGCCTCCTGGTCCCAAACCAGGCGCGCTAACCAAGCTGAGCTACACCCCGAGGCCCCGAATTCTACACTAAAAACCTGTTTTTGACAACAGAGTCGTTAAAAAAAGTTTTAGTGAGCCTGTTGCACAATGATTTTCGAATCCAACCATTAGATCCGATGGTTGCCCGGGACAGAC
>JAIOTM010000175.1 GCA_021106755.1 Candidatus Cloacimonadota bacterium
ATCAACAGCCCGAACTTCGAATAAGTGGAAATCAAGTGTATCAAAAGCCGCGTTCGCTTCTAAATTAGTAAGCACAAGATTCTGACTGATTTCGTGTCCGAATGGAACCCGCAACCATACTCCATCGTCATCATCTTTTATAATGTTTTCATTATCAGAGTGAAGAGGAGGAAAAAGGTCTGGACTACCATCGAGGCGAATATCGAACGCTTGAATCTCGGTGTAGTAGTTAGTTGAATCCCCTTCGTTAAAAACGACAGATTCTTTCTTATTATCAGGATTGTCTCGTTCATATTCGCCGTGATAACCCCAGTTCAGAGTAATAGAGAGGTCCTGACTCCACAGCGCGGAGAAAGTGCCATAACTATCTTTAAAGAAGTTTGTCGCGAAGATGTAGCCTTCTGAAGTAGGTTTATTGGGAATCTCTATTTCGGCATCCTGGAACGGCATGAAGTTCCTTTCGCCGAGTACATATATACGCTTATTGTATAGCAGGGTACCGGGATGGAAGCCCTCTTTTACTGAGAAGGTTGTATAATCTTCTTCAGAAACAATGCCTGCCTTGTCATATCCGCGTACAGTTACGCGAGTACGTGATATTTGCGTGCCGTTAGTATCGTAGTCAGTAGTAAGCAAATGATATTGATCCTCAGGACTATCATCAGTTATGCCAACTAACAACACTCTGGAGATGTTTGAAGTATTTGCGGTAGTAAACCATTCAGTTTCTGTGCCTGCTATAATTGTTTCCGAACCGACTTCGTATTTAGCTACTTTATACTCGAAATAATCCGGCGGGGAAACAATGAATGGGTCTTCATCAGTCATAAAGAATTCAAAACGAACACCTGTGCCTACAACTTTTCCTTCCGGGTCTCCCTTTGTAGAAGAAATCGAAACCGTGGGTCTTACTGAATAAGTGAAGAAGTACTTACGGGCAATATTACTTTCCGCGTTCCTATCGTCTATACACTTAACTTCAAAGATACTTGGAACATTAAGGCTGTCATGAGTAACATCATCTGCCGCCGGAAAGTTAATCACAGCAAATACCTGATCTGACCATACAGTACTTACAGCCGGGTCTCCGAGAGGATGATCAGGATCGTTTATGCTGGCACCATCTTTGAAATGCAGATACCATTGACCCTGAGTCTCAAAACCGACAGTACTGAGTGTATCGTAACATGGAACTACTATCGGGTCCCAGTTTTTGTTCAGTACTCTGAAGGCGAATCGTGATGCAATACCATCCACATCTTCCGCACTCCAGTATATCTTCTGCTGAAAGAGTACAGTATCCTGACCAATGTTGCTTGTAATGAGTGAATCAACGTCTTCCTGAGAGTCAAGAGCATCTCCCTTGAACGACGTGATGCGGATTGTAGGTGGGATGTTTGGATTGAGCGTACCGCTCTTTCCACAAGACAATAATACTACCAACATCATAACTGCCAGTAACATCGGGACGACAAGCCGTCTGTACTTGAGCATAAATTCCTCCGTATTTAAACGCGAATACACATATTTATCACATTTTTTGTTACTGATTGATTATTCGTCAATAAATACTTCTAAAAAAACGAATAAGCATCTGCAACATGACAAGCGAATTTCATTCCAAAACTCGCTATCTTCTTACAATGTTTTATGTTGCAGAAAAATTAAGGAACGCTGTCAGTACATGACGCATTAAAACGGCTGTCGTAACGGTTCCTACTCCACCGGGTACAGGAGTTATCGCACTTGAAACAGAAAGACAGCTTTCATAATCAACATCGCCAACGTAAACAGTTCCTTTCACGGAATCATCAACCTGGTTGACACCCACGTCAATAATCACTGCTCCGGCATGAACCATTGCCGAAGTAACAAAACCGGCTCTGCCAATCGCGGCGATAACTATATCCGCCCCGCGAACTACTTCTTCAAGCCGCCTGGTGCTACTGTGGCAGATTGTAACTGTAGCGTTGCCGAACACTGATTTATGTAGCAGAAGACCAGCAACTGGTTTTCCGATAACAGCACTTCGCCCGATTACAACTACCTTCTTGCCTTGAGTCTCTATCTCATAGAATTTCAATAGCTCAATAACCGCTTCCGCTGTGCAGGGGTAAAAACCCGGCTGATTCAGAAACAGTTTTCCGGTATTTACCGGATGTAACGCGTCCACGTCCTTATCGGGTGAAATCGCGAGGGCAATCCTCTCAGGATTAATCTGCTCAGGAAGTGGCTTTTGTATCATAATCGCGTGAACTGAATCATCTGAGTTTAACTGGTCGATTTTTGCCAGAACCGTCTCTTGAGAGACATCCGAATCAAATCGCGATAGATGTACCGTATAGCCAAGTTTTTCTCCCCGCCTGATAATGCTTGAAGTATAATACTCCGAAGCGGGATTATTTCCGGCAATCAGAACTGTCATTACAGGGCGTGAATCGCATGTAGATAGCTGTTCTTTTATTTCCCTGTAAATTTTTAAGGCTACAGGTTTTCCCTTGAGAATTTTAGTGCTCAGGAGTAACTCCTTTTTATTCGCTCTATAGAAACAGCCCGACCAGTGTGCTGGTCAAACGAAATCAGTACCGCGTTAACCTGCAAGCCTGTTTTAGCTGGTTTGTACATAAGAGGCATTCCGGTTTTCATCGTATGTAAAATAATCTCTTTCTTTACACCGATAACTGAGTCATGAGCACCAGTCATACCTACATCTGTAATGTAAGCTGTTCCTTTGGGCAGTATCTCCTCATCCGCTGTTTGCACATGAGTATGAGTGCCAATAAACGCACTGACTTTCCCGTCAAAATAGAAGCCCATAGCCCGTTTTTCGCCAGTATATTCTGCATGAAAGTCTATGAGGATAATCTTCGCTTTGATTTTCAATAACTCACGCTCAAGACAATGTAAGGGAGAGTCAGCATTAGGCATTAATCCCTGTCCTGTCATACACAAAACAGCTATGTCCACATCTCGTATTGAACATTGAAAGACTGTGTTGCCGTATGCTTCAGCTGGATAATTCAGAGGTTTCAATACTCTTCTGTCCCGCTTGATATAATCCAGTCCGGGGGCTTTAGCCCAAAGGTGGTTACCACCAGTTAAGACATCAATATCCGCCCGGAATAACTCACCCGCGGTTTTCTCAGTAAGACCTTTGCCACCAGCAAGATTCTCACCATTGGCAATCAGCAGGTCAACCGAAAACTCCTCTTTAAGAGCTTTTGCTTTTTCCGCTATCAGTGTTCGACCCGGAGCCGCATATACATCCCCGAAAAAGAGTATTTTTATCATAGTTAAAGAATTACTTGGCAATAGAGGTTTGCCGTGTTTCGCGGATAACCACAACTTTTATCTGACCTGGATATTGCATTTCTTTCTCAATCTTCTCGGCAATATCGGCAGCAATATAGACTGTTTTGTCATCGGTAACAGAAGCTGGATCGACAATAATGCGTAACTCCCGTCCCGCCTGAATCGCGAAAGATTTGTTAACACCTTCAACCATATTGGCAATTTCTTCCAATTTCTCCAACCGTTGCATATAAGTTTCCAGCATTTCACGCCGGGCACCTGGTCTCGCGCCGGAAATCGCGTCGGAAGCCTGCACTAACACCGCGTAAACGCTGGTTGGTTCGACATCCTCGTGATGGGCTTCGATAGCGTTCACAACAAGCTTACTTTCGCCGTTTTTCCGGGCAATAGATGCACCAAGAAACGCGTGAGAACCGTCAAACTCATGGTCCACTGCTTTTCCTATATCATGCAGAAAGCCAACCCTGCGGGCAATATTCTGGTCTAACCCCAACTCAGCAGCCATTATTCCACAAACAAAGGCACATTCAATACTATGCTGCAATACGTTCTGACCAAAACTGGTACGGTATTGCAAACGTCCGAGCAATTTAATTATATTTGGTGATATATTGTGTATGTTGACTTCCATACAGGCTTGCTCACCAATTTTTATCATATTCTCGTCCATTTCCTGACGGGTTTTCTCGGCGACTTCTTCAATCCTTCCGGGATGAATCCGTCCATCAAGAACCAGCTTTTCGAGGGTAATTCGGGCTATCTCGCGTCTTACGGAATCAAAACAGGAAAGTACTACTGCTTCAGAAGTATCGTCTATTATCAAATCAACTCCACACGCTGTTTCAAACGCGCGAATATTACGACCTTCACGTCCAATAATGCGTCCCTTCATTTCATCGCCCGGTAGCGACACAACCGAAACCGTGGATTCCGAAACATAGTCCACTGCTATACGCTGAATTGCTGTAGCAAGAATTCCGGCAGCTTCTTTATTGGCATGCATACGTGTATCTTCAAGCAAGCGCCGAAT
>JAIOTM010000238.1 GCA_021106755.1 Candidatus Cloacimonadota bacterium
TTCAAGTTTATTGTAAAAATTGGTTTGAAGTAAGAATCATGTTGTCTCAGATTAAAACTTATTTCAAGAATGGGATTACTATCAATTTTGGAGATACGATATTTGATGTCGGAGCCAATATAGGACTTTTTAGTCTTTCTATTATGCATAAATGTAATATGGATCTGAAAATTTATGCTTTCGAGCCAGTTTTAGACATATACCGAATATTAGAAGAAAATGCTAACTACCATAATTACAAAAATTTTAATATTTTCCAATTTGGGCTTTCAAACCATAATCATGATTGTCGTTTTGAGTTTAGGCATCATGCTACATTTTTATCTACCTCAACTAATGATGAGTCTGATAAAGAAAAGATTGAGTTTAGGGATATAATGTACAATAATCTTGTGAAAACTCACGCCTTATTGAAGTACTTACCTGCTATAATTGCTAAGAAGCTACTAGGAACAATATTCGGATTCGGGTACTCCCAAAAACACGTAACTTGTAAAATGATAACACTTTCAGACTTCATAAAAGCACATTCAATTCAAGTTATTAATTTATTGAAAATTGATGTAGAGAAAGATGAATTTAACGTATTAAAGGGGATATCCTGCGAAGACTGGAGACGTATAAATCAAATTGTAATTGAAGTTCATGACATTCAAGATAGGCTTACTCAAATTTTAAAACTGCTTGAGCTTCATAATTTTCAAAAAATAACAATCGAGCAATCGCCTTTGTTCGCAGATACTAATCTATTCCAAGTATATGCAGTTAGATAACGGAGGAAATATGGAAAACAATGCGTATTTGGATATTATGATGAGGGAATATGAGAATTTGAGTCAGTTTATCAGAACGCTAATGCAGTCAACAGATGTATTGATTGTTATATCTTTGACCATTCTCTTTACTGGCTTTGGAGTTGCTATAACTGAAAACAATATTTTAGTGTTTCTAATACCATTTGGTATATTCGCATCTTTTTTTTATGGAATGTATATTTACACAACAATACTTTCACTTGGTGGGTACAAAAAACATTTGGAAGAGCAAATCAACTCTCTTTTTCCGAACAGAGTTCTTAAATGGGAGTATATAGCTAGAAAACATGTTCATTTTTCTAAATCAGCAATAATGATAATTATTCTTGGTTTTAGTTTTTTAGTATTATCAATATGCAAAGCAGTTACGTTACTACCGGATATCTTTTTAAGCAAAGTACTTTATGTGTCAGCATTGACAATATGCACAGTTTACCTTCTGCTATCATTAAGACATTTGTCGAGAGTGTTCATTGTATCTTATTATGAAGCCAAAAATCATTACAAGAAGTAGGTTGCAATAGTGTATATGGACATATTGTTGATCATTATTACGTTGGGTACTGCATACAATTTCTTTAGAACTTGCTATATTATGATCTTTACACCAATCTTACATGATACGACAATCCATAATGATAATGTGTCCTCAGTATCAATTTTACTTCCTGTAAGAAATGAAGCTAAGCGAGTTTTAGGTGACTGTTTAACATCATTACTTAATCAAGATTATCCAAACTATGAATTAGTCATTGTTAATGACAGGTCAACAGATAATTCAAATGAAATATTGCAATTTCATCTACATCGACAGAGTTGCAAGAAAACTATCTTAATTGATGGTTCTCCTTTGCAGAACAATTGGATTGGCAAAACCTTTGCTCTTCAGCAAGCCAAAGTATCATCAACAGGAGAATGGCTCTTAATGGTTGATGCCGATGTCATTTTCAAGCCTAATGCAGTATCTCTGGCCATGGACTTTGCTGAAAAGTATAATCTTGATGCACTGAGTCTTTTACCTCGAGTAAAGATGATATCTGTATATGAAATGTTCATTATACCTATTATTTCTTGGCTTTCGCTTTTACGTGTTAGTCCAACACAAGCAAATAGAACAAGTTCAAGGAAGTGTTTTGGATATGGTAACTTCATATTATGTAAAAGACATGCACACAATGCTATTGGGGGATTTGAATCCTACAAAAGCCATATTTTGGATGACTGTATTATAATGGAGAAGCTGAAATTAGCCGAATACAACGTAATGGTGTGTGATGGGGCGAATTTGATGAGATCAAGGATGTATGATAGCCTACCAGAAATTATAAATGGATTCACCAAAAACTCTTTTGCTGCTCTAAACAATAATGTGGTTAATAGTTTTGTAGCCGTCCTACTTATAGTGCTTTTAGCCATTTTGCCCTGTATTTTTCTGGCAAAGACTATAACAAGAATGCTCTTGGGGTACCCTATTAATTCACTCTGGGATATTGTTCCCTTTATTTTCTTGGCATTATCTGTGTTGGTAATTGGCAACAGGATGAAAACCAACATTTATTTCTATCTACTTTTTTTAATAGGTTTCATAGTCTCTATTTACATCATTGTTAATTCAACGTTTCAAAACAAAATTTCAAAATTCGTTCGATGGAAAGATCGCAAGATCAATTCAATCATTGCCAACAAACAATAATTAAGCAATATCCGTTTTTTTGAGGAGCGGTAACACTCATTTTAATTTCTCAATTTCAAATTTTTCTTGCCCCTTTTTCGCTATTTGAGAATTTGCCATCAATTATACGAGATGGAGGAAACCATGGCATTCAATCTGAGAAACAGGAACTTTTTAACCCTTTTGGACTACACCCCTGAGGAAATCAGATTTTTACTGAAACTCTCCGCTGACCTCAAAGAAGCGAAGTACATCGGCACCGAACAGCAACAACTGAAAGGGAAAAACATAGCCCTGATTTTCGAGAAATCTTCCACCCGCACGAGATGCGCGTTTGAAGTAGCCGCCTACGATCAGGGTGCTCATGTAACTTACCTCGGACCATCCGGCTCTCAAATCGGCAATAAAGAGACCATGAAAGACACTGCCCGTGTTCTTGGCGGAATGTACGATGGTATAGAATATCGGGGATTTGGTCAGGCAATCGTAAACGAATTAGGCGAATTTGCCGGAGTACCGGTCTGGAACGGCCTGACTACCGAGTTTCATCCCACTCAGGTTCTCGCCGATTTTCTTACAATTATGGAAAACTTCGACAAACCACTCAGCAAAATCACTTTTCTCTACACAGGTGATGGTCGCAACAATGTTGCCAACTCACTTATGGTAGGCGCGGTTAAAATGGGTATGGATTTCCGTCTGGCAACTCCAGCTTCTCTGCAACCCGACTCTGAGTTATTAGAAAATTGTAAAACCATTGCCAAAGAAACCGGTGCCAGCATCACAATTGGCAATGACGCGAAAGAACTTGCTGAAGGCACGGATGTTATCTACACAGATGTATGGGTTTCGATGGGCGAACCAGCAGAAGTCTGGGAAGAACGTATTAAGCTATTGCAACCTTATCAGGTTAACAAAGCACTTATGGATGCAACCGGCAAGCGGGACACAATCTTCCTGCACTGCCTTCCCTCTTTCCACAACACAGATACTAAAGTTGGAAAAGACATTTTCGAGAAATTCGGTATCTCCGAGATGGAAGCAACTGACGAAGTCTTCGAAAGCGCAAACTCAAAGGTTTTCACCGAAGCCGAAAACCGGATGCACACAATTAAAGCCGTGATGGTAGCAACTCTCGGATAGTAGAAAATTTTCAATAACATACACGCCCCGGGTTAACATCCGGGGCTTTTTTAACCTATTTACCCACAATCTGGGTTCAAGCCGGAGATTACGTTGGGTTCGTTCTTCCAGGAGATTGACAGAGTCGTAAGGTCGAAGAACTCGAAACAGAGACATCTCCCGCGAAACATAGGAGTTACTCTACTCGAAGCACTTACCAAAACTATTACTCTGACTGAAAGTATAGAGTGATTTTCAACTTGACTATCAAATATTTGTTTACAAATGATTTTATCCCCCAAAACGTGGATATCATTGCGAGGTACTATGCGAGAAGTGGATATCCTGTTAAAGAATTGTGATATAATCACAGTAAATACAAGCGGAGAAGTAATCAGGAAAGGTTGCCTTGCCGTTGATAACGGCACTATTGTTGCCATTGGCGATGAAGAAACGGCGGCTCAATTTTCCGGCAAAACAAATATTAAAAATCGTATAGTCTGTCCCGGATTCGTCAACGCCCATACCCATATAGCTATGGCTTATTTCAAAGGTCTCGCGGACGATATTGATTTGCACACCTGGCTGAACAGGTACATCTGGCCTGCAGAATCCCATTGGCTTAGTGACGAATTCGTCTATAATTCCTCGCTTCACGGAATAGCTGAATTACTGCTCAATGGCGTTACCACCTTCAATGATATGTACTTTCACTCCCGTAGTACTGCCAGAGCCGCTCAAAAAGCTGGCATCCGGGCTGTATTGGGCGAAGGGGTTGTCGATTTCCCCTTGAAACTTCATCCTAATTCCACCAGTATGATTGACTATGCTGTAGCGGCTTCAAAGGAGTATGCCCCCAGAATCCAGTTTGCTATCGCCCCCCACGCTGTTTATACATGCGGTGCCACCTCCTGGGAAGTAGCTTTTCAGGCTGCCCGTGATAACGGTCTGCAATTGCATTATCATCTCGCGGAAACTAAGAAAGAGGTAGAAGACGCGCGAGAAGCTCTTGGCACTACTCCGGTACGATATTTATATAAAAACGGATGGCTTGGTAAGAATGTTACAGCCGCGCATTGTGTCTGGTTAGAAGATGAAGAGATAGAAATGCTGGCGGAATCCGGCACTTCGGTTGCTATTAACACTAAGAGTAATTTGAAATTAGCTTCGGGGTTCGCGCCAGTAGTTAAACTACTGAAAGCCGGAGTTAACGTCTGTATTGGCACCGATAGCGTGGCAAGTAACAACAATCTGAGTATTCTGGAAGAACTTTCCATTACCAGTAGGTTGCATAAAACGCTTAATAACGACCCCACCTGTCTTCCGGCAGACCAGATGTTGCGTCTGGCTACCATTAACGGAGCAAAAGCTCTTGGGCTAGAGAAACAGACAGGATCGTTAGAAGTTGGTAAAGCCGCTGATTTGGTTCTGTTTTCGAGCGATTCTATCGAAGCTCAACCAATTTACAGTCCGGTTTCCCACTTAGTTTATACGCTGAACAGCAGTAACATCACCGATGTTTTTATCGAAGGTGAAGCAGTATTGAAAAACAGGAAACTGGTGAACTTAGACACATGCGAAATCCTTGAGAAAGCAGTCCGGTATTCCGCCCTCATCAAAGGAAAGAAGTAATGCGGATTGCCGCCTGTCTCGCTTACGATGGAACTGCTTTCGCCGGCTGGCAGATTCAGAACAACGAACGAACAGTACAGCAGACAATTGAGAACGCGTTAGAAAAAATATGCAAACAACCTGTACCTGTTACCGCTTCTGGCAGAACAGATTCCGGCGTCCATGCGTTAAGGCAATACATGCACCTTGATTTCACGCTACAAATGACACAGGAACAAATCCACAAAGCACTGCAAAGTAAGCTACCGGACGACATTCGCATTATTGAAGTCTGGCAGCCTGCCCCCGATTTTCATGCACGGTTTGATGCAATCAGCCGGACATACCACTTCTATATCGCCAATCAGCGAACTCCTTTCAATCGCCACTACCGAAGCGTCTTTACCCGCAAAACTATTCATCCTGAGCGTATTCAGTCTTTGCTGCACAATTTTACCGGTGAGCACGATTTCTCAGCTTTTTGTCGTCCCAACCCCGACCTGAAGCACTATCGCTGTAACGTTTCTAATCTCACCTTTGAAGAAATAGAAGATGGATATCGCTTGATAATAACAGCCAACAGATTTTTACACAACATGGTACGCCGAATTGTCGGTTGCCTTGTGGAAATCACTCATAAAAATCTAAATGAAGCACTTATTCCAGAACTACTTTTATCGAAGAGTCACCGACAAAAACTAACTCCGACTGCTCCTCCCCAGGGCTTGTTTCTATATGATGTTGAATATCCCCAAAATAAATCAGGAAGAGATACTAATGCGTAAAATTATTTTGCTGATTGCGGCTCTGCTTCTACTAATCACAGCCTGCGAAAAGAAAGAAGAAAAAGGTGCCTGGACTATCCTCGTTTACATGGCTGCCGATAATGGTTTATCACAAAACGCTGATATAGACATCAACGAGATGGAGGCTGCCAGTTTTCCAGCGGATATACAGGTTGTTGTTCAAATCGATCGCCCTGCTTCCGCCCCTGAGCCAGATGCTGTCCGCTATCATATCACCCACGATGAAACTGACACTGTCGTATCCCCTGTTGTCTCCTCTCTCGGAGAGATTAACAGTGCCGACTGGGTTCGCCTGACGGAGTTTGTTAATTGGGGGATAGGGGAATACCCCGCCGAAAACTACGCTCTGGTTATCTGGTCACACGGTAACGGCTGGTACCGCAATCAAACTCAGTGGATTTGTATGGATAACGACGTACCTGAAGGCTCCACCTGCAAGATAGAAATCGCTAATGGCGAATTGTGTAGTGCTTTTGCCGCGTTCGAATCGCTTATGGATATTGTTATCTTTGACGCGTGCAATATGTAGAACCTGGAAGTAATTGCCGAGATTGCCGACTTTTACGGCTTTGTTATCGGTGCAGAGAATGAAGTTTGTGACAACGGTTTCCTTTATACTGACATTCTCTCGAACTGGAGAGACTATAATAGCGTCATCGAAGTCGTTAATGGAATCGTTCAGGATTATATGGACTCTTACCACGAAGGTGGAAGCCAATATACGGGAA
>JAIOTM010000040.1 GCA_021106755.1 Candidatus Cloacimonadota bacterium
CGGGGAATATTATAACGTCTTATTCTAAAGTCAGTTACCCGCGAGCTAACGGGAAATTTCAATCGAGAGCACTATAGTGTGTATTGGTGTTTATTAGTGGTTCTCTGAGTGTGAATGGCTACAAGAAAGTTTACGAAATTATGAAGATTTTTTTAGATTGTATTCCTTGTTTTGTTCGTCAGGCGCTTGATTCGGCAAGGCTGGCGACCGATGATGAACAAATTCACGAGCAGGTAGTGCGAGAAGTTCTTCGATTGGCTGCTGATTTGGATATGAGCCAAAGCCCGCCTGCAATTGGGCAGAAGATACATCGGCTAATTCGAGGATTGATCGGTAATAATGACCCGTATCACGAACTAAAGCAACGATTTAACCGCCTGGCTATGAGAATGTGTGTTGAATTAGCAGAACAGGTCAGGGTATCTGAAAGTCCATTGGAAACAGCTATTCGGTTAGCTATCGCGGGTAATATTATCGATTTAGGTGTTAAAACGTCAATAGCTGAGTCTGAAATTGAGAAAGTAATACGAGATTGCCTGACAGCGGATTTTGATAGTCAACAGGTAGAAGAATTTAGAAATGCAGTAGGCCGAGCAGAAAAAATTCTCTATTTGGCGGATAACGCCGGCGAGATAGTATTTGATCGTTTGCTGATCGAGCAGTTGCCCTGTGAAAAGATAACTGTGGTTGTCAAGGGATCGCCTGTCATCAATGACGCGACAATAGAAGACGCCAGGTTTGTCGGCCTAACGGAAATGGTAGAAGTAATCGACAACGGTTCGGACGGGCCGGGGACAATTATGGAAACATGTTCGCAAAGTTTCCGGGATCGCTTTGAGGATGCTGACCTTGTCATAGCAAAGGGACAGGGCAATTATGAAACTCTCAGCGACGTAAATAAGAATATATACTTTTTACTAAAGGCCAAGTGCCCTGTTATCGCGAGAGACCTGGGTTGCGAAGTTGGTAAAATGGTTTTGGAAAAGAATAAATCATTTGATGATGTTGCTGACTTAGTTAAGGAGGCTGAATAGATGCCGGGTTTTGATGGTACAGGGCCGTTAGGCAAGGGGCCTATGACAGGGCAAGGTCAGGGGTTTTTTATTTTGACAACCTCAAAAGAAAACCCTGATCGGATAGACGGGTTCATCGGAATTAAAGGTAAACCAGTTCGGAAAATTGACGGCAATCTTAACTTTGCCAGAAAGGACGGATATTATGCCAAGAGGTGACGGTACAGGGCCTACGGGCCAGGGGCCCGGCACAGGCCGAGGGCAAGGTCAGGGCCAGGGTAGAGGCAGAATGGGTGGGCCATTTGCCGCAGGGCCGGGCGGAAATTGTGTTTGCCCGAAATGCGGAGCAGCGGCGGCTCATGTTGTCGGACAGCCTTGTAATGCTATAAGCTGTCCAAATTGTGGAACGAAAATGACAAGAAACTAACATTTTTTTTGAAAGGAACTTATTATGCCAGGTGGAAATGGAACAGGCCCTGCAGGTATGGGACCAATGACAGGTAGAGGTGCGGGTTTTTGTGCGGGCTATTCGGTGCCGGGTTATGCCAATCCTGTTGGCGGACGCGGTATGGGTATGGGCTTCGGCAGAGGTTTCCGAGGCGGCGGTTTTGGTCGAGGTCGAGGTTTTGGCAGAGGCGGATATGGTTTTCCAGCTTATGGTGCTGCTGTGGACCCATATGCTTATGGTGGTGTGCCATTTACCCCAACAGTTGCGCCTCAGCAAGAACTGGATAGTCTCAAAGGGCAGGCAGAGTATCTTGAAGACGCTCTCGATGGAATTAAGAAGCGTATTGAAGAACTCGGCAGCCAGAAAAGCAACAAAGAATAACAGAAAGCAGTCAGCCAAAAATTTGCGTTGTCAGGTTTTTGAGTTTGCAGAAGATTAATGTCTGTCTGTACAGCAATAAGCTTCTTATACTGCCAAGGAGGTATAACGATGCCAATATTTGAATACAAGTGTAGCAAATGCGGACATAAGACCGAATTTCTGGAAAAAAGCAGTAGTAAGAATAAACACGCCTGCGAAAAATGTGGAAGTTCGGCTATGCAAAAATTATTTTCGGGGTTTTCCGTTGGGCAAAGCAGCCAGGGAAGCGACTCATGCTCAACCGGAACATGTCCAACTGGAACGTGTGGACTCTGACAGAAAGGATTATTTATGAAAATTGCAATAACATCAACTGGAAAAACTTTGGATTCACAGGTCGACCCGCGGTTCTGAAGAGCAGCTTGCTTTATCATTATCGATACTGAAACGATTGATTTCAGTGTTATTGAAAATGAAAATGTCGCTGCCGCGGGCGGAGCCGGTATTAGTTCCGCCAAGGCTGTGGTCGATACTGGCGCCGAAGCTATATTGACAGGCAATTGCGGCCCAAATGCTGAGCGCACATTAAGTGCCGGCAAAATAAAAGTGTATACCGGTGTGTCAGGAACAGTCTCAGAGGCTATCGAACTTTTCAAGGCCGGTAAGCTGAACGAAGCCGACGGCCCAAACGTTCAGTCGCATTTTGGCACCGGTAATTAGTCTGCTATACCCTTGAGGGTAGTAAATTCCCGCGGGGAAGATTATAAAGTCTTATTCTAAAGTCAATTACC
>JAIOTM010000403.1 GCA_021106755.1 Candidatus Cloacimonadota bacterium
CTCGCTAACTTAGTAAACGAAGCCGCCCTGATTGCTGCCCGATTAGATAAAAAAGCTGTGGCAATGGACGATTTTGAAGAAGCAAAAGACAAGGTAACTCTCGGTAAAGAACGAAAGAGCAAAGTTATTTCAGACGAAGAAAAACGGATTACAGCTTACCATGAAATTGGTCATGTTCTGTGTTCAATTTTTCAGACGAAAACCGAACCTGTTCACAAAGTTTCAATTATACCGCGCGGGATTACCGGTGGAGCGACCTTCTTTCTTCAAACTGACCGCTCATATTATTCCCGCACTTTTTTACATCAAACGCTTATTCAACTAATGGGCGGTCGTTGCGCTGAAGAACTTATTTTTGATGAACTGACAACTGGTGCAGGAAACGATCTTCAGCGAGCTACTGATCTGGCAAAGAAAATGGTGTGTAGCTATGGTATGAGTGACCGGGTTGGTCCAATGACTGTGGGTAAGGAAAATACGCAGGTATTTCTCGGTAAAGAACTTGGCTCGCGAGAAGTTTTCAGCGAAGATACAGCCAGATTAGTGGATTCAGAAATCCGCAATCTGATTACAGAATCTCATCAGATAGCCAGCGATATATTATCAACCCGAAGAGATATTCTGAAGAATCTGGCAGAAGAGCTTCTGGAAAAGGAAACGCTCGGTGCCGATGAGATATACAACCTTGTGCTGGAATCCGTAAATGATAAGGAAAAAGAAGATATAGAGAAAAAATACAAGCGTGCCTTAGAACTCAAGCTGGATACTTCTGAAGACGAAGAGGACGAAGAGAAAGACAACCCGACTCCGACTGAAAAAGAAATTGATGAAGAAAATACTACCCCGACCGATACACATGAAACAGACGAGGATGAGGATAACGATAATGAGTGATATTATAATGCACGGAACGACTATTATCGGGATGATACATAATGGCAAAGTCGCTCTCGGTGGAGACGGTCAGGTAACGCTTGGTAACAACATTCTGAAAGCAAACGCGATTAAAATACGCCGTCTTTTTGATAACAATGTTATAGCCGGATTTGCCGGAGCTACAGCTGACGCGTTTACCCTCTTTGGCAAGTTTGAAGGAAAACTCAAAGAATACAAGGGCAACCTGAAACGCGCCGCTGTTGAACTGGCGAAAGAATGGCGGTCAGATAAAATCCTGCGTCGCCTTGAAGCGATGGTTATCGCTGCAGATAAGTCAACGATTCTCATTATTTCAGGTACTGGTGACATTGTGGAACCCGAAGATAATATCGCGGCAATAGGCTCTGGAGGCATGTACGCTCTCGCCGCGGCTAAAGCCCTGAAACACAATACTGAACTTACTTCCGTTGAAATAGTCCGCGAATCCTTACAAATTGCCTCCGAAATCTGTATTTACACTAACAGCAATCTGGTTATTGAGGAAATTAAATGAAGAACCTGACTCCAAAAAAAATCGTTAAAGAACTTGATAAATACATCATAGGACAAGACGACGCGAAAAGATCAGTCGCTATAGCTCTGCGTAATCGCTGGCGTCGCCAGCATGTAGGCGGTGAATTACAAGATGAGATAATACCCAACAATATCATTCTTATTGGTCCAACGGGTGTTGGTAAAACCGAAATTGCCCGGCGTCTTTCTAAATTAGCGAGAGCTCCGTTTGTTAAAGTTGAAGCGTCAAAATTCACAGAGGTTGGCTATGTAGGCAGAGATGTGGAATCAATGTACGTGAGTTGATGGATGTCGCTATTAACAATGTTCGGATAGAGATGAGTCGATCAGTCGCGGAAAAAGCCCGTAATAATGCCGTGGAACATGTGTTAGACCTTTTGCTTACACCACCTCGTCAATCTTCTGAAAATAAAGAAAAAGATGATTTGGAGCGTGTGAGTTATGAACGTACCCGCGAAAAAATGCGCTTCTGGATTCTTGACGGCAAGATGGACGACAAAGATGTGGATGTGAAAGTTGAGCAACAACAAACACCTCATGTAGAAGTTTTTTCCAATATGGGCTTTGATTCCATTGATATGAATATCGGCGATATGCTGTCGAACATGATGCCATTCCGCCGATCTTCCAAAGAGAAAAAAATGAAAGTACCTCAGGCATTGGAATACTTCACGCAGGAAGAGCAAAGCAAACTAGTGGACAATGAGCATGTTTTGGCAGAAGCGAAAGACAGAGTGCAAAATCATGGGATTATCTTTATTGACGAGGTTGATAAAATTGCTTCGGACAACAAAGACAACCGCACCGATGTCTCACGAACAGGCGTACAGCGGGATTTACTACCAATTGTCGAAGGCTCAAACGTTCCTACTAAGCATGGGATTATCAATACAACACACATACTTTTTATCGCGGCGGGTGCTTTCCACTCCGTTAAACCATCCGATTTGATTCCAGAACTGCAAGGACGCTTTCCTATCCGGGTAGAACTTAACAGTCTTACTGCCGAAGATTTTGTAAAAATTCTCGAACAACCTAAAAACGCTCTGGCAAAGCAGTACACGGCTATGTTCCGCACAGAAAAAGTTTCTCTTTCCTTTTCTAAAGGAGCTATCCGGGAAATTGCCCAATTTGCCGCGCGTGCAAACGAAAAGATGGAAGATATTGGTGCCAGACGCCTGCACACGATTATGAATACGCTGTTAGACGAGTACTTATTCGATATGCCGAAACGCGGACTGATAAAAGTTTCGATAGACAAGGATGAAGTAATCGCCAAGCTAAAAGATATCATCGAAGACGAAGACCTTTCCCGCTATATACTGTAGTTATTTTTCTATTATTTACTTCGAGTTGTTGTCTTTTGTCCATACGACTCGAAAAATTCCTTGTAGAAGCAAACATACAACAGATTGAGGATCTATCAATGTGGGATAACCTTTTTATCAGGTAAATTCCATCTATCAACCTCATTTTAATTGACATCTATTTAGAGCAATATTAAATTACCATTATAATTCACAATGATATTAATAGGGAGGTTTTATCGTGGGTAAAGGAACTATATTGATACTTGTTCTATTGGTAATATTCTGCACAACATTAACTGCCGGGACAACTGGAAAACTTGCTGGCGTAATTCAAGACAGTACCGGACATCCAATTTTCAATGTGGCAGTAATTGTTGATTCATTAGACATGGGGGCATATACTAATGAAAAAGGTAAGTACATCATTATAAACATTCCATCGGGTGTTTATAGTGTTACTATTCATGCAATGGGCTATGGAAAAAAGGTAGTCAAGAATGTTATAATAAAGGTGGATAAAACCACAATTATCAATGAAACTCTTGATAAAGAAGAGATGCAAATTATGGGTTTCTCTACTACTGAAAATAACGCTGCTAGTAGTATTGAAGATGTGAAGGCCCTTCAGTCTGCTTGC
>JAIOTM010000364.1 GCA_021106755.1 Candidatus Cloacimonadota bacterium
ACCTGAGCCTGACCGGATAATACATCTGAGGTTGGGATAGCAGTTCATAACCGACGAAGTCACCTTAGTGGCGGTTCTTACCAGCAGAATCATCACTTTATCACAATCAATATCGGGCGGAGAATGAAAAAAATGGTCAATCCGCAACTCTTTTGTACGTGCCGCGAAACCCTCCGGCATTGCATCCAGACAAACAGTGTACATTAAAGGTACTTGTTATTGGTTAGCAGGTATTCCTGAATATAATTTTTAACCCCATCTTCCAGCGAAGTAAACTTGCAGGGGCAACCACTCTTTTCCAGGGCGTCCATTTCAGCCTGAGTAAAGTTCTGGTAATGCTCATGCAAATCTGCGGGCATATCAATGTATTCGATACTGGCAGGTTTATCTAAGGCAGCAAAAACAGCTTTTGCCAAATCGTTCCAGGTTCGCGCGATACCCGTACCCAAGTTGTAAAGCCCCTTGATTTCCGGATTATTGAGCAAGTACCACATTGTATCTACAACATCTTTCACATAAATAAAATCACGTTGCTGATTGCCATCTTTCCAATCACTATGGTTAGATTTGAAGAGCTTTATCTTTCCGGTTTCCATAACCTGATTATACGCTTTTATTACCATGCTCCGCATAGAACCTTTGTGGTATTCATTCGGACCATATACATTAAAGAATTTCAGCCCGGTAAGTAATTTCAGGGCTTCGGTGCGGGTAGCCCATAAATCCATAAGTTGTTTGGAATATCCATACATGTTAGTAGGGTGAATTTGCATAGTCATTTCCGGGTCATCCGAGAAACCAAGAGAACCATCCCCATAAGTCGCGCCGCTACTCGCATAGCAAAACCATGTATCATTCTTGATTGCCCATTCTGCTAACTCTTTGCTGTATTTGTAGTTATTCTCAAGCAAATATTCAGCGTTCCGCTCAGTAGTAGAAGAACAGGCACCCATGTGGAACATCGCGTCTATCGGGTACTTAAAAATGTTATCCATAACCATTCGCAAAAACGTGTCTTTGTGTATATAATCGCTGAACTGTAGATTGACAAGATTTTTCCATTTATCACCTGTACCCAAATCATCTACGATGATGATGTCCTGAATTCCTTCATCGTTGAGCTTAGCCACCAGCGCGCTACCGATAAAACCAGCTCCTCCCGTAACTACAAACATTGGTTCTCCTTTTTGCCTGAGAAACTATTCTTGAAATGAAGTTTGGCAACTTCTTTCATTCTTTCTCTTGGCCAGTGCTGTAAGAATTCGTCGCCGGCTTCTGCTATTCCCGCACCCGCACCTCGGGGAAATTTCATGCCGAATTTTGTTGAGATACGCTTGATCCCCTGTAAAAAATGATAGCGGGCTAATATTGATGCCGCCGCTACGGCAGGATCAGATTCCGCTTTTGTCGCGGCTTTAATCTGTATCTTATTAGTATCTTTTATAGCGTTATTGAACCGGATGTTTTTCGCGAACTGATCAACTAAAGCTCCTTCAAAGGGCATCCGCTCCCTAAGTGAAACGATAGCTCTGGAGTGCATCCATGTGAGTAATTCGTTAAGCTTTTTGCCCTGATTGCGGAAGCTGTTGTATAAATCGTTATATTTCTCCGGTTGCAGAGTTACTACTTCAATCCGCTCTCGGTAACTTCGATGCAATTCCCGCGCGATTGATTCTATCTGCTCTGCTGTACAACGTTTTGAATCTTTTACTCCGATTGTCAGTAAGTCGGGGATAATGGACTCCTCGACAACAAATCCGCAGGTAACGAGTGGTCCAAACACATCTCCCTTGCCGGATTCATCGGTGCCGCACCATGTTTTCCAATTATGAAGCCGTGGCTGAAAGAGGGTTGCAATAAATACGGCAAGTTTCACGTGTAACGTGCTCCCTTTCTTTTTATCAATAATCCACGATAGTCCTTTTTTCTTTGAGTAATAGAAGGTCACTCCGCAAGAGCTATTCTCTTTTTCCAGCATAAGACGAATACCGTAGTTTATCGGTTTCTCATCGGTTAGTCGATAACCTTCCGTTTCGATACGTTCGAGAAATTTTGCGGTAGCTTTAAGTAGCTCTGAATTTGATACTTCTGTATAGTTCATTTACCTTTGCATCACTCCGTTTGATAATTTACAAGCTTTATGATTGTTTATTAAATGTCAATATCTTCGAGTCGGTGCAACAACTCTTTACGCCACAATCCGCCACTGAAGCCACCCAGTCCGTTTTTCGCTACAACCCGGTGACATGGAATAACTACTGGCAACGGGTTCGCGCCAACCGCGTTTCCAACAGCACGCGCACTACCCGAACGTCCAATGTTTCGAGCTATATCGCTGTAAGTTACTACTTTCCCGTAAGGAATCCGGCTACATTCCGTCCAGACCTGATGTTGGAAATTAGTGCCTTTAAGCTCAATCTGAAGTGAAAAATTAATCAGGTTTCCCTGAAAATAGCTTTGCAACTGCTCCGAGACAACTGAGGCGTAATTTTCTGGCTTCACTTGCTGACGCGGTGGTTCATCAAGAAATTCCAGTCGAACTACTTTCTGATTCGTGATTGAAATGCCTATCCAACCCAAACTTGTCTGAAGATGATATAGCATCCAGCCTCCAGCTTATCGACCTGCCACTATAAAAAAAAGCACGCCTGAAGGGATTCGAACCCCAAACCTCCTGATCCGTAGTCAGGTGCTCTATCCAGTTGAGCTACAGGCGCACATGGTTGATAAGAAAAATTTCACAGTATGATACGTCAAGAACATTCTAAAAAATATAATTCGTGTCAAGCAGATAATGGAAGTACACGCATACCCCCATTTTTTTCATTTCGGATGACCTTTGCCAACGTTTTTGCATTTCCTGAGCTAATTTCTATCTAATCAGCAAAGATTTAAGTTGCGGTAAATTTCTCCATACTTCGGGTTCGAAGTAGATTTTACGCCGTCACCACTCAGTTTGAAGAAATTTCCTCGCAATCTGCTTTTTTTCAAAAAAAGCACACAGAAAAAACTATTGGATCAGCAGACAAAGTTGCGAATAAAGACAGGATAAGAAATCCAATTATTCACGCCATAACAGACTTTATTCTATTGAATTTCAATCGGTTGCAACGAATACTTTGCACCATGATGGGGGTATGCCTGCTTTTTTGAATTTCATTCAACGCTGGTTTTTCTGCCAACACTTTCAGCACTGAATAAACAGCGTTATTACTCGTGATAAGTTTCTTTTATTCAGACTCCTGAATGAAGGCTTCGAAGCGTTTACAGGCTACTTTATCCATTTCAGCTATCATTTTCACGCCGGAATCAAGATAAGATTTATCGGCTATGTAGGCTTCGTTGTGGACTCGTGAAGCCACATCCTGCTTATCCCAGGGAATAAATAACTCTACTTTCCGTGTATCGAAAAGCTCTTCATCTAATCGATTCAACAGGTGTTCCATGAAATCCCCGTACAGAGCGGAAAGCGCGATGCTGTCTGTATATATTTCTTCTAAAACAGCGGCGGGATATTCTGATTTATCGAGCTTATTTAACACATGCAGACGGTGTATATCTCCCGCGTCAATTTCCTGAAGAACGTTTTCCACCGTTTCGATTTGCCGCTGATGATTCGGGTCGGCGATGTCTGTAACATGAAGTAGTAAATCGCTGTCAACCGTATCCTTGAGCGTTGCCCGGAACGAAGCTACTAACTCGTGGGGCAGATTAGCAATGAATCCGATTGTATCGGATAGCACTACCTGTCGCCCTTTGGGGGTTGTAATTCGTCGGGAACGGGATTCCAGAGTGGCAAACAATTGATTTTTCACCAGTGAGTCTGCATTGGTTAACTGGTTGATCAAGGTTGATTTACCCGCATTCGTGTAACCTACAAGGCAAACTTTGGGGATAGAACTACGCCGTTTTGAACGTGTATCATGGCGGACGGCAATGTGTTTCAATTCTTCCGAAACACGAACTATTTCTGCCGATATTCGCCGTCGATCAACTTCGAGTTGCGTTTCGCCCATTCCGCGACCAGCTGATGCCGTACCACCGCTACTTGATGAAGTTTTCCCAAAGTGAGACCAGAGTTTACGCAGGCGGGGCAACTGATATTGCAACTCTGCCAGCTTAACCTGCAAGCGCGACTCTTTTGTTCCCGCGTGCTGATGGAAGATTTCAAGGATAATTTCGGTTCTGTCCGCTACTTCAATCTCGAATCGTTTGCGGATATTGCGAGCCTGCGAGGGCGACAACTCGTTATCGAAAACGAGCAGTCCGATTTCCTCTTCCCGCATTTTTTCGGCGATTTCTTCCATTAATCCCTTGCCCGCATACGTTGCGGAATCTGGGTGTTTACGCTTCTGAATATATCGGGCTACTGGCTTAACGCCAGTTGTAAGAACAAGTTGCTCTAACTCATCGAGCGAGAGTTCGGCGGCTTTATTATCTGTTTCCAGATTTATACCTAATATTATTGCTTTTTTCATACAATCTCCTTATCTGTATTCCTCTTGACCAGTCGAAAAAAAGCCTGCGGAATTGGTCTCGCAGGCTTTATATAAAAAGAGACCGGTCCCGTCCGTGATGATGTTGTAGGCAGACCGATCTCAAAAATTATTGAAAGAGTCGATCGGCATCTACCAACGTAAGCGAAGCTTGTTGATCATGATGTCATCTCCTTTTTGCATATTTACTGCATGATTGATATGGTGGGATATGTGTCAATGAAAATATTTGTCAGCAATTTTTCTGATGTCTGAACCTTGATTTACTTGATTATCTTGATTTCTTGAAAGACAACAGGTGTCGGGCAAACCTTCATTCAGTCATTGCGATAGCGACAGCTTTAAACCGGATAATCTCCCATAATTCATTTGACACCCTATCTGTTATAATCATCATGCCATCTCAAAGGAGATAAACATGAAAACAAAATTAGGATTGATTTTACTCGTAGCTTTATTGTTTATAGCTTGTGTTCCAAAAGAGGCGGCTGAGACTCAGGCTGTTGAGGATGATTCGCAAGCAGTAACCGAGCATCCACGTGCGGTAGCGGATTCTCTGACAGCGGAAGAAAGCGTTGCGGCTCTTGCTGCGGCAGAAAACTGGTTGAAATTCGTTGATAACAAACAGTGGGACGAAAGCTGGGAAAACGCGGCAGTAATAATTCAGAATCATGTGCCGAAAGAGCAGTGGAGTTCGAAGATGGTAGAAGCATTTACTCCTTTTGGCGATTGTGTCTCGCGGGAATTTCTAACATCTGTCTATAAAACGGAATTGCCGGGTGCCCCATTTGGCAAATATCTCATAATACGTTATCGTTGCGAGTACAGTTCCAAAGCTAATGTAATTGAAACCGTTACTCCTATGTTTGAAAGCGGAGAGTGGAAAGTTAGCGGTTATTATATCAGATAGCATCAAAAATTCATGCTGTACTCTTCTCTTAAAACGCATCTTGACGCATCCGCGTTTGTGCGGCAGTTTCGCGAGATAATTACTTCGGATGCCAGCGGCGTTCTGTTTTTCAAGCTGAATCGCTCTGTAAAGGCACTACTCGCTGTGGAAGCCCTCAAGCTTACCAATCGGGATGTCGTGCTTATAAGTGCCGATGAGACCACCGCCGAAGATTATTTCGATGATTTGCATCTCGTAGCCGATTCTGGTTCTGCCTGTTTCCTACCCGATTTTGAAGTGCTTCCCTACGAAGAACGTTCGCCGCATTATACGCTGAGAGCACAGAGAATAGCTACTCTTGCTACTACGTTTTCCAATAAACCAGCTGTGTATAGTCTGTCGGTGCGTTCTTTTCTGAGAAAGATTAACAGTCCGAAACTGTTCAGTAGCACAATTATCGATATTACTCGTAACAGCGAATACGACCCGGACAAACTAATCTCCGATTTGGTTGGTATGGGCTATCAGAACGAGTTTCAGGTTGGAAAAGTAGGGGATGTTGCCCGTCGGGGTGGAATAATCGACATTTATGCCCCCAATATGAAATACCCAATCAGAATAGAATTTTTCGGGGATGAAATCGACTCTTTACGCAGATTCTATATTACTTCGCAACGTTCATTCGGTGATGAGATTTCGACTGTGCGGATAATTCCTTCGCGGGAGTTTTCGATGCACGATATCGATACTAGTGAAGAGATGTGGGAAAAAGTACATAGAGATGGCTTTTACGAGGGGATTGAGCAGGATATGTCGCTTCTTCTACCTCAAACCGCACTTTTCTATGAATATCTCAACAACCCGATTATAATCTGCGATGAGTACCAGTATTTCTCTTCTTACTTCAAAGAACTGGCAGACGAAACCGGAAAGCTCTGGGTAAAAGCGAGAGAGAAGAACAAGTCTGCTCTGCTTCCGTCTCCCGATGACCTTTTTGCAGGTAAAGAACTGTTCGCTAAACTTCGTAAGAATCAGCGGGTGATTTATTTCGGGCAGTCTTTTTACGAAGGTGGCGAGATTGCTTATACCGTGGAAGCTCCTTTGCAATCGCAGACCAACATGCACAGCGATTTGACTATGCTGGAGCAAAGCTTGAAGGAGAAGATAGAAGCAGGATTCAAAATTATTATCCAGTCCGATAATCGTAACCAGAGCAAGCGAATGCAGGAGTTACTGAGTGACTGGGCAGAGCACTTGCAATTCAACATTGGCGTACTGCACCAGGGATTTAATTTACTCGACGCGAAACTGGCTGTGTTTACCGACCATGAGATTTTCAGTCGCTACAAACGGCGAAAAACTCACTCCCGCTTCTCCCGCGACGAAGCTCTCGTAGATTATGAGTCGCTTAAGCCGGGAGACTATGTTGTTCATATTGACTACGGTATAGGTGTTTACGAAGGATTACGCCGGATGATGGTGGAAGGTGTGGAGATAGAGTGCCTTTCGCTACGCTATGCTGAAGATGATAGGGTTTATATTCCCACTTTCCAGCTTAGTATGGTGTCGCGTTTCGTTTCGGACGAAGGTTTTAAGCCAACAGTTCACAAGCTGGGCGGAAAACGCTGGGATCAGCAGAAAAGAACAGCCAGAAAGCAGATTGAAACAGTCGCTCAGGATATTGTTGATTTATACGCGGAAAGAAAAATTCGCAAAGGGATTCGTTTCGATTCAGATACTTTGTGGCAGACAGAAATGGAAGGTGCCTTTATCTACGAAGATACGCCTGACCAAACCCGCTCTACTCTCGAAATTAAAGAGGATATGGAATCCGATACATCAATGGAGCGACTGCTGTGTGGTGATGTTGGTTTTGGCAAAACGGAAGTGGCTATACGTGTAGCGTTCAAAGCTGTGCTGAGTGGCTATCAGGTGGCGATACTTGTGCCTACAACTTTGCTGGCAGAGCAACACTACTTCTCTTTTAAGGAGAGGTTAGCACAATATCCCATTAACATTGCTATGTTCAGTCGGTTTCGTACTCCATCCCAGATTCGGAGAGAGCTTGTCCGGGTCGCTTCCGGGGATGTTGATATTGCTATTGGAACTCATCGGTTACTGTCTAAGGACTTCAAATTTAAGAGATTGGGGTTGCTGATAGTTGATGAGGAACACCGTTTTGGCGTTCGACACAAAGATAAAATTCGCAAGATGAAAACCAATGTGGATACTCTTTATATGTCCGCGACTCCTATCCCGCGGACGCTGAGTATGGCATTATCCCGCCTTAAAGAAATCTCCCTGATTCAGACTTCCCCTAAAGCACGTTTGCCAGTTCGCACTGTTATCGTTCCCTGGGACGAAGAAGTAATCAAAGACGCGATTTTGCGAGAAGTTGATCGCGGGGGGCAGATTTTCTTTGTTCATAACCGGGTTCAGACTATCGACAGCATTGCCATGATGTTACGTAAGCTTTTGCCGAGGGTAACGTTCCAGGTGGCTCACGGACAGATGCCGGAAAAGCAGTTAGAAGCCGTAATGATAGATTTTTCGGAACACCAGTTCGATGTTCTGGTAACTACAACAATAATCGAATCCGGTATCGACATTCCCAACGCCAACACTTTACTGATTGACCGGGCAGATATGTTCGGATTAGCTCAGTTGTACCAGTTGCGGGGGAGAGTCGGGCGAAGCAATCGCCGAGCGTATGCCTACATGATGATTCCACCACGACTTACAGACATTGCCCGTAAACGTCTCGAAACATTGACCGAATACGATTATCTCGGTGCGGGATACCAGATTGCCATGCGCGATCTGGAGATTCGCGGGGCAGGAACGCTTCTTGGCACAAGGCAAAGTGGTGTGATTAACAGCGTTGGTTTCAATTATTACAACCAGTTGTTACAGCAGGCAGTGGAAAACGTTGAACAGAATCTTACCGCAGATTTGTGGGAAGAAGTAAAGCCGAACAAAGAGAAGCGCCTGCGTCTGGCAACCGACTACTATTTTCCCGAAGATTACATACCGGATGAAAAGACCCGCTTTACATTATATAAGAGAATGCTGGAGTTTAAGAAGCAGGAGCAGTTCGATGATTTGCAATTAGAATTGAAAGATCGTTTTGGTAAGGTTCCGCTACCAGCACTCGAAGCGTTACGCTTTTACCGGATGAGGCTTTTATCAAGCGAGTCTATTTTGTCAACTTTCCAGATAAGGGGCGGCACAATACGTCTGGAATTTGATAATAAAAGTCTTCCCTCGCGAGACAAGCTCTATCAGATGGTTGGTGAATTTGATTACCCTGTAACATTCGATACTGTTGGTAAACTGATTGTAAATTTTACAATCGATAAGAATACTCCGCCCGACCGCGAGGCTGTTTCAAAAGCTGCATCTGAGATATTGGAATATATACACGGGTGGAATAAAAAGAAATAGGATTGGATTGTTTGCTACATCATCTTGAGTATTCACAAGTGATGGTCTGTATGATGTTGGGAAATTTAAGATATGGGGGATATTTAAGAAAGAGCAGAGGTTAACAGCCATACTCTTTTCTTCATATCTTCAATATCTTAAATGTTTTCAATCCTGATTCAGACAAAAGATTGTACTCTGTTGACTCTTGAGGTACTCCGCCCAAGACTGTAACCAGTTGACTCTTGAGGTACTCCGCCCAAGACTGTACTCAGTTGACTCTTGAGGTACTCCGACCCAATCATGATTCAGGCAATCACTCTTCATTGAAAAATGTTTAGATAATTTTTGTACATTTTAATTCTATACCTTTAAGCACGTTACTCTAACCCAAAATAAAAAACTTCAAGAAAAGAGGAAAATAATTGACAACATATCGTTCCTGTCATTTTTTGCCATTCTATGATTATTCAGGGATTTAACAATCCCGAAGTTTAATTTTCGGCCTGGGAAGGCCCGGTTTGGAGAATTTATCTTCCTAACCGGGTAGTTGAGCAACATAATCATTCTTGCTTAATGTCTTCTGCTGGGAAAACGAAATTGTAGATCTTTGTTCTTTAAAAAAGCCGCTTGATTACATTTTTGGTACAGGTTCAACCTTTATGTAGTATCCTTATCCGTGACTACAAACTTTAACAGGAAGTACGTGTACCGGGCATGAAAACAACAATAACATTGAAGATAATCCGGCACCAGACCGGAAAGAAAAACTAATCAGGGAGAAAATCCCGAAGTAAAATCCGCCATAATCATAAATTATGACGGATTATAGTTCATTACTTGAGGAGGAATCACGATGGCAAAAGAGAAATTTGTACGGACTAAACCGCACGTGAACATCGGAACGATTGGTCACGTTGATCATGGTAAGACTACACTTACCGCGGCAATCACTCTTTACCTGAGCAAGAAAGCCGGCGCGGAGTTCCGTTCGTTTGACAGTATCGACAACGCCCCGGAAGAGCGGGAACGCGGTATAACTATCGCTACTGCTCACGTTGAATATGAAACCGACAATCGTCATTACGCCCACGTTGACTGCCCCGGTCATGCCGACTATGTAAAAAACATGATTACCGGAGCCGCCCAGATGGACGGAGCGATTCTTGTTGTAAGCGCGGCAGATGGTCCTATGCCTCAGACCCGCGAGCATATCCTGCTTGCCCGTCAGGTAGGCGTACCGGCAATGGTTGTATTTTTGAACAAAGCCGACTTAGTTGATGATGAAGAATTATTGGAGCTTGTTGAGATGGAAGTTCGTGAACTTCTGGACGAATACGATTTCCCAGGCGATGAAATTCCAATAATCACCGGTTCCGCCCTTAAAGCACTTAACGCGGAGCCTGAAGGCGAAGAGATTGTACAGAAGCTTATGGACGCTGTAGATTCTTATATCCCGCTTCCCCCACGCGACACCGACAAGCCTTTTCTTATGCCTGTCGAAGACGTGTTCTCAATACCTGGTCGTGGCACAGTAGCTACAGGTCGTATTGAGCGTGGTGTTGTAAAAATAGGCGAGAAGATTGAGCGTGTGGGAATCCGTGAAACTGTAATAACTACCTGTACAGGTGTTGAGATGTTCCGCAAGATTCTTGATCAGGGTGAAGCAGGCGATAATGTAGGTATCCTTCTTCGTGGTATGGCTAAAACCGACATCGAACGTGGTATGGTACTTGCCAAGCCAAAGTCAATTATGCCTCATACCAAGTTCATGGGCGAGACTTATGTGCTTACCAAAGACGAAGGTGGTCGTCATAAACCATTCTTTACCGGCTATCGTCCTCAGTTTTACTTCCGTACAACTGACGTAACCGGAACGCTTACACTTCCCGAAGATATTAAAATGGTAATGCCTGGCGATAACGTATCTATCCAGGCTGAACTGATAACCCCAATCGCAATGGAGAAAGGTCTTCGCTTCGCTATCCGCGAAGGTGGACGCACTATCGGTGCCGGGGTTGTCGGTGATGTTGTTGAATAATTCTGTGGAGGAAATCTGTGTCTAAGAATATGCAGAATCGAATTAGAATCAGATTGAAAGCCTATGATTACAGGCTGCTTGATAAATCTGTAGCGGAAATAGTTGAAAGTACGCGGAATACAGGTGCCAGAGTAGTTGGACCAGTTCCATTACCTACTGAGCGTACCCTGTACACCGTGCTTCGGTCTCCGCATGTTGATAAAAAATCTCAGGACCAGTTCGAGATGCTGGTGCACAAGCGGTTGATTGATATTGTTAATCCAACGCCGCAGACAACTGGCGCGCTTAAGAAGCTCAGCTTACCAGCCGGTGTGCATGTAGAGATAAAGACTACTTAGTTTAAGGTTCAAAGGAGCTGAGAATGATTGGATTAATTGGAAAAAAAATAGGCATGAGCCAGGTGTTCAACGAAGAGGGTAAAGTAACACCTGTTACCGTGCTGGAATGTGGTCCATGCCGCGTAATTCAACGGAAAAGCGTGGAAACAGATGGTTACGACTCGGTACAACTCGGTTTCGAGAAAATCGAAGAAAAACGTACTTCCAAACCACTGGCAGGCCATTACAAAAAGCACAACAGCCCCACATACCGTTATGTTAAAGAATTCCGTCTGAAACTCTATAAAGATATTCAGGAAGGGGAAGAATTTAACGTGAGTATGTTCCGGCCAAACGAACTGATTGAACTGACGGGAACTTCCAAAGGCAGAGGTTTCGCCGGCGTTATGAAACGTCACGGTATGCATGGTTTCAAAGCATCTCATGGTGTTCACGAATCTTACCGTGGTGGCGGTTCTATTGGTCAATGTGCAACTCCTTCCCGCGTTCATAAGGGAAAGAAGATGCCGGGTCGTATGGGTACTGATAGAGTATCTGTCAAGAACGAGCGTGTTATTAAAGTAGATGAAGAGAATAATCTTCTCTTTGTTGCAGGTGCGGTGCCTGGTCATCGTAACAGTATCGTTACACTTAAGAAAGAAATATAGAGGTTATCATGCTGCAGGCAAAGAAATTCTCTGCAACGGGTGAAGAAATCGGCAAGGTCGAACTTCCTGAAGCTGTTTTTGGCGTGGAAAGAGAGACTGGCGACCTAATCATCCATGAAGTGGTCAAAAAGTATATGGCCAACCAGCGACAGGGAACTGCTTCCATAAAGACCCGTTCGGAAAAGAACGGAAGCACCCGCAAACTGTACCGTCAAAAAGGTACAGGTAGCGCGCGTGTTGGTAACAGACGTACAGTTATTCGTGTCGGTGGTGGTAGAGCTTTTGGTCCTAAACCGAAGGACTGGTCAAGCACAATCCCTAAAAAGAAGAAACGGTTAGCACTTAAACTTGCACTTTCGCATCGGGCGAAAGAAGGCAAGGTTTCAGTTATCGAGAAACTTGATTTCGATAAACCCAATACAAAAAAAGCCATTGATCTGATGTCTAAAATCAGTTCAGAAAGAGGCAATAAACTCCTGATCATCAGTGACAGCAATCACGACATCATCAAATCGTTTTCCAATATTGGCGATGTTTCAATGGACCGTGCTGATGGACTCTATGCCTATGAAATCCTCAAATGTAAAGAGTTATTCTTAACTGAAGAGGCATTGAAAAAGGTCGAGGAGGTATTCGGAAAATGAAACACGAAAGACAAATCATCATTGCTCCGCTGATAACGGAGAAAACAACCGCGCTGAGGAACAAGGATAACTCCTTCACGTTTGTCGTGAGCCTCAACGCTAATAAAATTGAGATTAAACACGCAATCGAGCGTATATTCTCCGTTGACGTAGAACGGGTAAACACGATTCAGCAGCGCGGTAAGATGCGCCGTGTTCGTCGTGAACTCGGGAAACGTGCCGACTGGAAAAAAGCCATCGTCACTTTACGTGCCGGGCAGAATATACCAGATTTCGAGATGTAAAGGAGTGACTCATGGCTATTAAAAAGTACAAACCCGTTACTCCGGCACAAAGATATAAAACAGGTTACACGTTCGAAGAAATTACCCGGACAAAACCGGAGAAATCGCTTCTTGAGCCGTTACATCAAAAAGCGGGACGTAATAACCAGGGCAGAATCACTTGTCGTCATCGCGGGGGTGGCCACAAGCGTCACTACCGTATAATTGATTTCAAGCGTAACAAGCTTGATGTTCCGGCAAAGGTATTTTCGGTAGAGTATGATCCTAACCGTAGTGCCCGTATCTGTCTGTTACATTATGTAGATGGCGAAAAACGCTATATCCTTGCTCCGCAGGGAATAAGTGTTGGAGACCAGATTCAGTCAGGATTGAAAGCACCTATCCGGGTAGGCAATGCCATGCCGCTGGACAGGATTCCTCTTGGCTCAATTGTTCATAATGTGGAATTCAAACCGGGACATGGCGGACAGATTGCCCGTAGTGCCGGATCGTTTGGTCAGGTAGTAGCAAAGGAAGGCGGTTATGTTAATGTTAAGATGCCGTCTAACGATGTTCACCGCCTGCGTAAAGAGTGTTACGCCACCCTCGGTCAGGTAGGTAACCTGGAGCATAATCTGATTTCATTGGGTAAAGCAGGTCGCAAGCGTTGGATGGGAATTCGTCCCACAGTTCGTGGCGTTGCCATGAACCCGCATGATCATCCGATGGGCGGTGGCGAAGGTAAAACCTCTGGCGGTGGTCATCCCGTTTCACCATGGGGTGTTCTTGCTAAAGGTGGTAAGACACGTAGGAAACATAAGTACTCCGATAAGTACATCATCAAATCGGAAAAGAAGAAGAAGTAAGGGAAGGTTGATAATATGGCTCGCTCAATAAAGAAAGGACCATTTGTAGATGACCATCTGCAAAAGAAAGTCGACATACTGAACGAAAGCAACAAGAAGCAGGTTATTAAGACCTGGTCGCGTCGCTCAACTGTTCTCCCGGAATTCATCGGACACACCTTTTCCGTTCATAATGGCCGCAAATTTGTGCCTGTGTATGTCTCCGAGAATATGGTGGGACATAAGCTGGGTGAGTTTTCACCTACGCGTACATATCGCGGACACAAAAAGAAGAAATAACGGAAGGAATGTCTCATGGAAGCTATAGCAAAAGTTAAAAGTCTGAGAGGTTCAGCCCGGAAAGCACGATTAGTGCTTGATCAGATTCGCGGCAGGAATGTTATTGAAGCCCAGAATATACTGACGTTTTCGAAGAAGCGTGCAGCGAAGGCTATTGCCAAATTGCTTAATTCCGCCATTGCCAACGCAACCAGTAAAGAAGGCAAAGCGGATATTGAGCACATGACAGTTTTCAAGGCATTTGCGGATGATGCCCAGATAGACCGCCGTTGGCGTATGCGTGCCCATGGCAGAGCTACTATTGTTCGCAAGCGTAACTGTCACATCACTATCGGCGTTTCCGACGCTCATGCAGAAGGAGGAACCCTTGGGTCAGAAAGTTAATCCCATTATCTTCAGAATCGGAATAAACAAAGAAGCGGATTCTGTCTGGTTTGCTACTGGAAAAGAATACGTCAGCAATCTGATTGAAGATCAAAAAGTACGGAACTACCTGTTCAAGCGGCTTGAAAACTCTATGGTATCGAAAGTTCAGATTTTCCGTAAAGTCAACTCAATCAATCTCGATATCCATACAGCCCGTCCGGGACAGGTTATCGGTCGGAAAGGCTCAGAAATTGAGGCTCTCCGTAATGAGTTAAACGTATTACTTAATAAAGATCGTAAGGTTCCTGTTACTGTTTTCATCAATATTCATGAAATCAAGAAACCGTGGCTCAGTGCTAAACTGATTGGCGGAGATGTCTCTCGTCAGTTAAAAGATCGGATATCGTTCCGCCGGGCCATGAAAATGGCTATGCGTAACGCGATGCGTGACGGTGCGGAAGGTATTAAGATTCAATGTGGTGGACGCCTGGGTGGAGCAGAAATGGCTCGTACGGAACGGTACAAGCAAGGACGTACCCCTCTGCATACACTGCGTTCGGATATTGACTACGCCTTGACGGAATGTCAGACGACTTACGGGATTATTGGTATCAAAGTGTGGATTTACCGGGGTGAAATCCTGTAATCCACGGGATTTGATAAGGAGCAAACAATGTTAGCACCAAAAAAAGTTAAATATAGAAAAAAGCAAAGAGGTCGTCGTACTGGCTTGTGTTACCGAGGCAGCAATGTCGATTTCGGTGATTACGGATTGATAGCTACTACGAATGCCTGGTTAACAAGCAGGCAGATTGAAGCTGCCCGTGTTGCGATTACCCGTACAATGAAACGTCAGGGAAAAGTCTGGATTCGAATATTCCCGGACCATCCCGTAACGCAGAAACCAGCCGAAACCCGTATGGGTAAAGGTAAAGGTGCCCCGGAATACTGGGTAGCTGTTGTGCGTCCCGGACGTATCATGTTTGAAGTAGATGGTGTCGATGCAGATGTGGCGAAAGAGGCGTTCCGCCTGGCTGGTCATAAGTTGCCGGTAAAGACTAAAATGGTTGCCCGGGAAGGAGTCGAAGTATGAAAATGCGCGAACTCAGAGAACTCGCAGACCAGGAATTAATTGATAAGATAGAGGATATCCGGGTCGAGTTGTTCAATCTTCGCTTTCAGAAGGCTCAGAACAGGCTTGAGAATCCTAACCGCATCCGCGTTCTTAAAAAAGACCTGACTCGCATATTTACGCTTCAGACTGAACGTAAATCAGACCAGGCAGAGTCAACAGAGAGGTAATCATGGCTGCAACAGCAAGAAAAGTAACTAAAATCGGTATTGTTGTCAGCGATAAAATGGACAAGACCGCCGTTATAGAAGTAAAACGGCAATTTATCCATCCGCTGTATAAGAAAACCGTGCGAAAGCATAAGAAATTCAAAGCGCATGATTCCGAAAACGAATGCCACATCGGCGATGTTGTGGAAATCCAGGAATGCCGCCCCCTCAGCAAGGATAAGCGGTGGACTGTTTCGAGGATCATCGAGAAGAGTAAATAAGGAGTACCGAAAATGATACAGGCACAAACAATAGTAACTGTCGCTGATAACTCCGGTGCTCGCAAAGCAACATGTATAAAGGTGTTGGGCGGAAGCAAGCGTAAATACGCTAGTATCGGCGATATTATCGTAATTGCTGTTAAAACCGCCACTCCAACCGGTAAAGTGAAGAAAAAAGCGATTGAGCGTGCGGTAATCGTGCGTACAGCCAAAGAGATTCGTCGTGCGGACGGTTCTTATATCCGTTTTCAGGATAACGCGGTTGTAATCCTTGATGAGCGTAACGAGCCAGTGGCAACCCGTATTTTCGGACCCGTAGCTCGTGAGCTAAGGGAAAAACACTTCACCAAGATAATCTCACTGGCGCCGGAAGTGATTTAAGGAGATTATGATGAATAATAAGAAGAAGATGAGAATCAGAAAAGGCGATACAGTCGTTGTCATCTCCGGAAGCTATAAAGGCGTAAAAGGTGCAGTTCTCAAGAGTTTTCCCGAAGAGCAACGTGTAATCGTGGAAAAGGTCAATTTCATCAAGCGTCATGTCCGCCCGAACCCTAACAACCAACAGGGTGGTATTGTGGAAAAAGAAGCTCCGATTCATGTCTCAAACGTGCGATTGTTTAATTCCCGCACAAATGAAGTGACTCGTCCGGTTTGGCGTAAGAAGGGAGACAAACGTGTCCGCTTATGTCGTAAAACCGGGGATGAAATGTAAGGAGAGATGGCATGAACCGAATGAAAGAAAAATATAAAAGCGAAATCATGTCGCAGTTGATGAAACATTTTGAATTTAAAAATGTGCATCAATTACCAAAACTGGAAAAGATAATCGTGAGTATGGGTGTTGGCGAAGCAACGCAAACTAAGGTTTCGTTAGACCATGCCGTTAAAGATATGACCCAGATAACTGGTCGTAAACCTATAGTCACGAAAGCACGGAAATCCATTTCAAACTTCAAGTTGCGTCAGGGTATGCCAATTGGCTGCAAAGTAACGCTTCGCGATGAAGTAATGTACGAATTTCTGGATCGTCTTATTACTATCGTTATACCGCGTGTCCGCGACTTCCGTGGATTATCCAACGAATCTTTTGATGGACGTGGTAACTATTCGATGGGAATCAAAGAGCAAACTGTTTTTCCTGAGATTGTATATGACAAAATCGACAAAATCCGGGGTATGAACATCTCTATTGTAACCACCGCCAATTCCGATGAAGAAGGAAGAGAGCTTCTCCGCTTGTTCGGTATGCCGCTCAAACGGGATGTACAGGAGTAATATATGGCTAAGAAATCACTTGTTGTAAAACAAAAAAGAAAGCAAAAATTCCAGGTCAGAGAATATTCGCGTTGCCAGCTTTGCGGCAGGTCAAGAGCGTATATGCGTGATTTCGGTGTTTGTCGTTTATGCTTCCGCAAGTTAGCATCAAACGGACTGATTCCCGGAATCCGAATGGCTAGTTGGTAGTGGAGGAAGTATGAGTATAAGTGATCCTATTGCCAATGCGTTAACCAAAATTCGCAATGCTTATTCCGCGAAACACAGGAGTGTCCTTGTTACGCATAATAATATTGTGGAAGCGTTAGTAAAGATTCTGGACGAAGAGAATTTCGTGAACAATTACGATACTATCGAGCGCGATCCGTCCAAAAAGTTTTTCAGTAAAATGATATATATCAATCTCCGCTATACCAGCGGCGGACAGCCCGTAGTCAGAGGTTTGGAGCGCGTAAGTACTCCGGGTCGTCGGGTTTATGTAAACGCCAACCATATTCCATCTGTGTTTAACAACACCGGATGTGCCATTATCTCCACCAGCCGTGGTGTAATGGTTGACCGTCAGGCGCGCAAAGAGCACGTAGGCGGCGAATATGTGTGCAAGGTGTGGTAACAAGGAGGAACCGTGTCAAGAATAGGTAAAATACCAGTTTCCGTACCAGCAGGCGTAACTGTTTTGATTAATGGACAGCATGTCAGCGTTAAAGGCAAGCTGGGTGAACTGACATACACAATGTGCGAAGGTATTTCGGCAGTCCGGGAAGCGGACTCAATTGTTGTCCGGCGTACCGATGACACTCGCGATCAGAAGTCTAAGCACGGGCTTACCCGCGCGCTTGTAAACAACATGGTTACAGGCGTAAGCAAAGGCTTTGAGAAAGAGTTGCAAGTTATCGGAACCGGTTATTCCGCGAAAATCGTAGGTCCCTGGCTGAAATTGAGTCTGGGCTATTCCCACGATATTCTGCTGGAAGTTCCGAAAGACCTGAAAGTTGTCACTGAAGATGTTCCCCGTACACGCGGTTCAAAAGCCGAAGTACAGGCTATTATCACAGTGAATGGAATTAACAAAGAAGATGTGGGTAAATTTTCCGCTGAAATTCGTCGGTGTCGTCCACCGGAGAACTACAAAGGTAAAGGTATCCGCTATAAAGATGAGTACGTTCGGATTAAACCGGGTAAAGCCGGAGCCAGCGCGTAATCAGGAGCAGATTAATGATAAAATCAATAACCAGGATAAAATCGGATGCACGGAACAGGCGGCGTAAAGCTATTCGCAAGTTTATGAACGGTGATGCTGATCGTCCTCGTCTTGCGGTGTTCCGTAGCAATAAGAATATATACGCCCAAATCATCAATGATGAAACTGGCAAGACAATCGTAAGCATGTCAACCATGAGCAAGGACGCTGATCTCAAAAAAGAGATGAAAAAATGCGAGCAGAGTTTCGCAATCGGTCTTGCCCTCGGTAAAAAAGCTGTGGAAGCCGGCGTTAAACATGTCTGCTTCGACCGCTCCGGGTTCAGGTATCATGGTCGTGTGAAACAACTGGCAGATGGCGTGCGTAAAGCGACGTCCGAAGCTGGTATCAAGGACTTTGTCTAAGTAAGGGGGAGCCATGATGCAAAAAAGAAGACAACAACATGTTCAGGAATTTGAAGTTGAAAAAATCATCGATACCAACCGCGTTTCCAAGGTTGTTAAGGGTGGTCGTAATTTCAGTTTCAGCGCGACTGTAGTAGTCGGTAATAAAAACGGTAAAGTCGGTATCGGTTATGGAAAAGCTAACGAAATCGTAGATGCAATTCGCAAAGCTAAAGAACGTGCTGGCAAATCGTTGTTTATTGTTCCCATTGTCCACGGAACGATACCCCATGAGGTTAAAGCCAAATACAGTGCCAGCAAGGTGCTGATGAAACCCGCCGCTCCCGGTACGGGAATTATAGCTGGTGGACCAATGCGTGCTATTATGGAAGCCGCCGGGATTGAAAATATCCTGACAAAGTCCATGGGCTCCAACTCCACTGTTAATGTTGTGAAAGCAACAGTTGTAGGACTTAAGAGTCTGCGCACGGTTTATGATGTCGCTCGTCTTCGCAATAAGACAGTTGGCGAGATTACCGGGCAGGTTATGAAGGAAGCAGGAAATGAAGCTTAAAGTAACACAAACTGGAAGCATCGTAGGTCGCAAGAAACCACAGGTTCTGACTATTAAAGCGTTGGGACTGGGCAAAATTGGCCGTAGCCGCGTTCATGAGGATACTCCTCCAATTCGCGGTATGATTAAGAAAGTAGTCCACCTTGTTTCGGTGGAAGAAGTTAAATAGTAAGGAGAAGGGTTATGAATCTGCACTCACTGAAAGGACCCGGGAACCGAAAAAATAAAAAGCGGCTTGGTAAAGGTCACGGCACAGGCTGGGGCGGAACTGCCGGTCGCGGACATAAAGGACAGAAATCACGTTCCGGTGGTAACATCCCTGTATGGTTTGAAGGCGGTCAGATGCCTATTCAACGCCGATTACCCAAACGTGGATTCAAAAACAGATTTCGGATTGAGTACCGAATCGTAAATTTATCGGTTCTGGAAAAACTGGAAAGCATAGAAGTCAACATCACAATGATGGAAGAAGCTGGTATCCTTAAAAAGACCAGCAAGACAAAAATCACGCCTGTAAAGATTCTGGCTGGTGGTAGCGAGGAATTCACAAAGCGGATGGTTGTTAAAGCCAATGCGTTTTCCAAAGCCGCTATTCAGATAATTGAGAAAAACGGCGGTAAGGCGGAGGTAGTTTAAATTGCTTGATAGAATCTCCAATATTTTCAAAGTTCCGGATCTGAAACGCAAGATACTCTATACTGCGTTTATTCTGATTATCTACCGCCTCGGTAGCTTTATTCCTACACCAGGAGTCAACGCATCGGTTCTTCAGGAGATTTTCAGTACTAAGAGTAACACGCTTTTCGGCATGTACGACCTGTTTGTAGGCGGTAAGTTCAAGCTTGCTTCCATCTTCGCTTTGGGTATAATGCCCTACATTACTTCGTCAATTGTGCTTCAGCTTCTTGCTAGAATTATACCATATTTTGTGAAATTGAAAAAAGACCC
>JAIOTM010000182.1 GCA_021106755.1 Candidatus Cloacimonadota bacterium
AATAAATCTCTCACGCCGCATAATCTGGTGCTCAGCATTAATCTACCGATACTTATTCCAATCGGTAGTGGTGCTATCTAAGGAAGGGCGTAAAGTGGGTATTTCCCTCCTAATACGGATAATAAATGTCTTGTTAGCAATGTCAGTTTCTATCAGGATTCTACTTTTTACCATCTCAATTCGTTCTAACTGATCTAAATATCCCGCGAGACGCCGGATTTCTCTTGTTATTTCGACATTAACTCCTACTGGTGCTTCAGCATAAATGCTACACAATATAAGAGTTGCCAGCAAAGCAATGAGTAATCTTTTTATGATAGAATTACCTCAGTTGTTATTTTTCAACACCTTTTGTGTTGTAAAGGTCTGGAATCATTACACAATTTTTACCTCTTCGTTTTCCGCAATATAAAGCGGTATCTGCCTGCTTGACAACTTCATCCACAGTCTGCCCCTGCTTCTCATAGACAGCCAGCCCAAACGTCATAGTAATTTCCAGCCTGTTGTTCTTGTAAATATACTCAGTCGCGGATAGACATTGCCTGAGTTTTTCCGCTACTCTCTGTCCACCATGAATATTTGTATCTGGCAGTATTGCCAGAAATTCTTCACCGCCCCAGCGTCCGACCATATCCTGTTTACGAAGCGATTCGCTTAGTACTTCCGCGACTTTTCGGAGAACTAAGTCTCCCGCGTCATGTCCGTAAGTATCGTTTACCCGTTTGAAATTATCTATATCCCCGATTATCACAACAAACGATTTCTGATTACGCTCAAACCGATAAATCTGATTACTGAGTTTTTCCTCTAAATCACGCCGGTTTGATATTTGGGTCAGCACATCAATCCGGGAGGTTAGCTCCAGTACTTCGTTTTCCAGCTTCAGTGTACATTCTGTAGTAGTATCCTGAAGCAACATGATATAGGCATTTATGTCCGCCAATTCGACAGGTTCAGCATTGAGATGGATGTGTCGAATTTCACCTGTAAGGGAGAGCATTTCTATATCTGTTATAAGCGGGTCAAAATGTCTGATTATTTTATGGAATAACTCCCTGTCTTCAAACATGTTTTCCAGAACAAAATCCCCGTTCTCCACCATGTAATCCGAAAATCCGAAAATATCGAGGAAACGCTGGTTACAATCTACTACTCCCATGGTTTCACGATTAAGAATTACGATACCGATAGGGCTTTTACGGAATATTGTTTCAAATTTCACTTTCAGTTCTTTATTCCGAAGAACCTCGTTGTTCAGTTCGCCTGTGCGTTTTCTGACCTGAGCTTCAAGATTTTTGTTGAGTTGATCCAGACTTTTTCGCTGAGCAACCAACTGCAACTGCGTTTCAACCCGTTTCAATAATTCCTGATGATTAAATGGTTTTGAAATATAATCCTGACCACCCATTTCAAATCCATGGACAATGTTTTCACGATCTGAGTTAGCTGAAATAAAAATAATCGGCAAATCTTTTGTATCTTCATTCGCTTTGATTTTCTGGCATAGCTCAAACCCGCTTGTTTCCGGCATCATTATATCTAACAGAACCAAATCAATTGAATTGTTTCGTAACGCTTCTATTGCCCCTTCCGCGGATGTCGCGAAAGCGATACCATACCCAGCTTCGGATAATATGCTTCCAAGAAGCTGAATATTCTTCGGCTCGTCATCAACAAGTAGCAATAAGAAGTCGGAATTATCCATGGTTTTCCTGTGTTTGAAAATCTAATGATTCATCAGTCAAGATCAGGGAGACTATAATCCAATCAAATTTGCAATTGTTCTCAAAATAAATCAAGAAATTCTTTTTTTTAACTGAAAATGCTGACTATCCTGTCCGCGGTTTTACCATCCCATAGATTGGGAATTTTGCCTGGTTTGCGTTTACCGTCCAGTATTTCAGAAGCTAATTCGATAATAGCATCTTTGTCCAGCTTCACTAACTGGTTAGTTCCTTCGGTAACGGTAATGGGTCTTTCGGTATTCTCGCGCAAAGTCAGGCAGGGAACACCAAACCAGGTTGTCTCTTCCTGAAGACCACCGGAATCTGTCAGCACAAAGCTTGCGTCACGCTCTAATCTGATAAAGTCGTAGTAACCAACTGGTTCTGTAAGAAACAGATTGCTAATCCGGCTGAATCTCTCTTCTAATCCAAACTTCGCGATGTTTTTTACTGTTCTGGGGTGGATAGGAAAAATCAGCTTCACCCGGCTTGAAATTTCTTCAAATGCTCCGGCAATCATCTCCAGACTTTGTTGATTATCGACATTAGAAGGTCTATGCAAGGTTATCAGAGCATATTCGCCGACTTCAAGACAATGTTGTTGAAGAATTGCGGATGCTTCAATCTGGGGCAGAAAATTTGTTAGTGAGTCAATCATAATATTACCGACGAAATGAATCTTTTCTTCAGCAACCCCTTCATGAAGCAGATTCTCATTTCCATCTAAAGAGGGAGTAAACAAATAGTCCGATATAGCGTCGGTTACTAAACGATTAATCTCCTCCGGCATCCCGCGGTCAAAACTGCGTAGCCCCGCTTCCACATGACCAACCGGAATATGTAGTTTCACCGCGTCTAACGCACAGGCAACAGTACTGTTTACATCTCCCGCGACAAGCACCAAATCGGGACGTTCCTCTAACAGTATTGCCTCGTACCGCTCCATAATCCGGGCGGTTTGCTCGCCATGTGAACCGGAACCGACTCCGAGGTATTTATGCGGCTTAGGCATCATTAAATCTTCAAAAAAGAACTTGCTCATCCGCTCATCGTAATGTTGTCCTGTGTGAATCAGGCGGGGAATAAATTTATCGTTATGCTTTTCGAAGGCACGAAACAGTGGAGCCATTTTCATAAAATTTGGACGCGCGCCTACAATTAAATGTATTATCCGGGACATATTAAAGCTTCCTTATCTTTCTGGCGGGATTCCCCGCGTAAACACCGGGTTCGGTGATATTTTTTGTAACAACCGCTCCGGCACCAATAACCGTGTTATCGCAGATTTCCACAGGTAAAATGGTGGCGTTCGAGCCTATGGATACATTGTTTCCAATCCGGGTTCCTTTCCACAGAGATTGGTCTCCACCAGCAGGTCTCCCTTTTGAGAAAAGGTCGTTAATAAACATAACACCGTGGGCTATGAAGCAGTTATTGCCAATGGTAACTAACTCGCATATAAAACTGTGCGATTGAATCCGGCACTTGCTGCCAATGCTTACCTGCTTCTGAATTTCGACAAACGGTCCGATAAACGTACCGTCCCCAATCTCGCAACCATACAGGTTTACAGGTTCTACTACTGTAACATCTTCACCGAAGCGGACATCGTGGATTCCGACAGACAATTTTCTCATTACCGATTACCATTTGCAAGACCGAGACGGCATTTCTGGGGCAGAAACCGCAAACTAACCTCTAGTCCGGTTTCTACCGACTCATATATAGCATTGATTAGTTCAAGAGATTTACGTCCCTCTAAGCCATCAACCAGTCCTTTTTTGTTGTGAAGTAAAGATTCGCATACGTTATCTAAGTAGCGGATATGCCCGAAACCGTAAACATTGGGTGGATTTTCCATATACTTCGCGATGGTCTCAGAGTCCATGCTTTCGTCTTCAAAATTCCATGTTTTCATCTGGTTTACCGCGAAACCACCGATTTCCACCGTGCCATGCTCTCCCAGTATGGAAAGTGAGCCTTCAAGGTCTTTCGGGCGAGTAGCGGTTGTTGCCTCAACAATGCCAATAGCACCGTTGCGGAAGGTTATCACGGCAACTCCGGTATCTTCTGTTTCTATGTCCACGAGAGCGGTTCTGCTTTTGGCAAAAACAGAAATCGGTTCTCCGAGCATCCACTCAAGCAGGTCGATGTGATGAGATGCCTGATTAGTGAATACACCTCCGTCCATAGCCCATGTACCACGCCATTTGTCCTGATTATAATACGCTTGCGGACGACACCAGCGTACCCGCACTGAACCCATAACCAACTTTCCGAACTTATCCGTTTCGATTGCTTCTCTCAGTTTCATTACAGGGAGATTGTAACGGTTTTGCTTTACCACAAATAGTTTACAACCGTTCATATCGCATGTTCGTATCATAGCGTCGGCATCTCTGAGAGTCAGTGCCATAGGCTTTTCAACGACAATATGCTTTTTGTATTTCTCAACAATATCTATGGTTGGCTTGGCATGGTTCCCGCTTTCGGTGAGAATATTTACCACTTCAATTTCGGGATGCTTCTGCAACATTTCGTTGTATCCCGTAAACCAGGGGATATTGTATTTTGTGCCAACAGCTTCGGCTTTCTGCTGATTAATATCGCAAACAGCAATCAATTGAGCTTTGTCTGTCAGTTCACTGCTCAGTATCTCGGCGTGTTTTTTGGAAATACGACCGCAACCGACCAGAGCGAATTTCATTTTTTTCATATAGTCACCTTCAATCTTTTTTAATAGATTTGAATTCCTTTATTTGCTCCACTACATACCGAATCATTTCCGGGGTGATTTCAGGGAAAACAGGCAAACTCAGCACCCTGTCCTGAACTTCCGAGGTAACAGGGAAATCCTGAGGTAAGTGTTTCATATATTCATAAGCTTCGAGATACGGCAGACCACAAGGATAGTGAACCCCTGAGGCGATTCCTTTTGATTTCAGAAACTCTTTAAGACCATCCCGATTATCTGTGCGAATAACAAACAAATGGTAAACACATTCAGTTGAAGGATGCTCCACAGGAAGAACAATGCCTTCCACACCTGAAAGCAACTCGTTATACAACGCCGCCGCTTCCCGCCTTTTCTGGTTCCAACTGTCTATGTACTTGATTTTTACATTAAGCACTGCCGCCTGAATACCATCTAAGCGTGAGCTATAACCTTCAAACTTGTGGGCGTATTTTGAAACCCGTCCATGATCAGCCGCCATTTTACAATAGAGGGCTATGTCATCGTTGTTTGTTGTTACAGCACCAGCATCGACGTAAGCACCAAGATTTTTTCCCGGATAGAAGCTGAAAATCGCTGCATCGCCGATAGTGCCAACCCGTTTTCCGCCGAACTTAGCTCCATGAGCCTGGGCACTGTCTTCTAAAACTTTCAGACCATGCTTTCCGGCGATTTTCATTATCGCGGACATATCTGCCGGTTGACCGTATAAATGTACCGGAATAATTGCTTTAGTCTTACTGGTGATTTTCTTTTCAATCAGAGTAGCATTAATATTATAGGTTTTTTTATCAATATCGCAGAAAACCACTTTCGCGCCTGCGGCAGTTATTGATTCCGTGGTAGCGACAAAACTGTACGCGCTGGTGATTATTTCATCCCCGGGTCCAATTCCCATTGCCTTAAGAGCCAAGAAAATAGCTTCAGTGCCATTCCCCACTCCTACAGCATGTTTTGTTCCCGTATATTTGGCAAAGGCGGCATTGAATTCCGCTACCCGGCTTCCGCCTATAAAGGCTGTGTTATCAAGCACATCCTGGATTGCCGCATCGACTTCAGACTTGATTGAGCGGTATTGCGCTTTTAAGTCAACAAAAGGTACTTTCATCATCTCTCCTGTTGTTCAGATATATAGATAAAAGAAAAAATTGATTGCTCTGCTTGTAAAGTATTTCTTTTATTGAACCGATATGAGATAAAACAGTAAGAGGTCTTTATGAAGATTATTCAGGCGGAAATAAAAGAGATATTGATTCTTAAACCTGATGTATTTGGAGACGAGCGCGGGTTTTTCTTTGAATCTTATCACCTGCCGAAATACGCGAAAGCTGGTATTGATTGTAACTTTATTCAGGACAACATCTCCCACTCCATTAAGAACACAGTGCGGGGGTTGCATTTTCAATCCGGAGATTCTGCTCAGGGAAAGCTGATAAGCGTGTTTGAAGGTCGCGTTCTTGATATTGTTGTCGATATTCGGAAGTCATCTCCAACTTATGGCAGGCACATTTCTATGGAGATTTCAGCCAAAAATAAACTCCAGCTCTGGATTCCACCAGGTTTCGCTCACGGGTTTGCCGTTCTCTCAGAATCAGCACTGTTTCATTACAAATGCACAACAGTTTACAACCCGGAAGCAGAAAAAATAATCCTCTATAACGATTCCGACCTGAATATTGACTGGCAGGTTGATTCACCGGTTCTATCCGCTAAAGATTTAGAAGGTATCCGCTTCGCAGATTTATAGTAATGAAGTCAGGCAATCCAACTTTGCCGCTGTTTATAGAAACAGCCAACTCCCTGAACCCCCCTGACGCTTTGCGTCTCTCCCCCCTTATCATGGGGGTATAAGACATTCTATCTAAACACTTTGCGTACAACCGCGACAGTGAAGAACGACATCAGAAACAGC
>JAIOTM010000450.1 GCA_021106755.1 Candidatus Cloacimonadota bacterium
CCGCGAAGAGCCGGGAGAAAATCCCGCAACATAACCCGGTTTGCCAATCAGAATCCACGATTCGGAGACAATATCCGTACGCAGGGGCGTATCAATTACACTGAAAACTGAGCAATAGAGCGGGTGGGCGTGAATAATCGCGTTAACGTCTGAGCGAGCGCGATAAACCGAAAGGTGCATTGCTGTTTCGCAACTTGGCTTTCGCTTTCCACTTGCTTCACCAGTGGCTATATTTACTTTCGCAATTGATTCGGGAGTAAGGCAATACTTGTCAGTTCCACTCGGTGTAAGCCAGACTGTTTCCCTATCCCGGATACTTATGTTTCCTCCCGCGGCGGTGGAAAGCTGTCGCAGGTAAACCATGTTCTGCATTTCTACAATTTGTTGTGCTATAGTGTTATTCATCTGCTTCTCCCGAACTCCTGATTTCCCCACAACAGCCACTCTCCGTAAGCTGAATGAAAATACGATAACTCCCCACCATCTTCCGGCTCGTGAAAAGATTCTGTAATTACTGTTCCCACTCTATCCAACCTCATTGTAAAGGAGGCAGTTGCCAGTTCGCCATCTATAGATATGGAGATATTATCGAAGCGCAGGTTTGTGTAGTCTGTAGCCCTTACTCCCCAGTCAGTCATTGCCATATTAACATTGTCTCCATCATGTAAGAAATCATCGTCGTAGTATTGCCGGATGGCTTCAATCTCCAAATGGTTGAAATCTTTGGTGATGTTTGAGAGTATATCCTCTATTTCCGCTGTAGCTATAGTGTTACTGCTACTTATCGGGTCTTTACAGCCTGCTAACAGACTAAGCATTAAAATTGTCAGTCCAATCAAGATTAGCTTTGGTTTAATACGCATACATTCTCAATATGATATGTGTTGGGAAACATATCGAAAGGCTGGACAGAAACAAGCTCGAATCCCTTTTCGCGAAGAAGTCCTATGTCTCTTACCTGAGTGGATATATTGCAACTGATGTAGATTATCCGCTTTACACCTTCGGTAGTAGCAGCTTTTATAACAGCTGAGTCAAGCCCCTTGCGTGGCGGATCGAAAATAATTGTATCTGCACGATACTCCCGGAGACAGGCTTCTAAGCATGCGGCTGTATCGTCATTTACATAATTAACGTTGGTGCAGTTGTTGCGGGCAATGTTTTCCAGTGCTAATTCGAGTACATCCGGGTTGTTCTCAATGCAGGTTACTTCTTCTACTCCACCGGAAATGTAGATACCAATTGTCGCGACACCGCTGTAGGCATCTATTACTCTGCTACCGGGTACAATCTGCTCACGGATGTAATCGTACATCTGGAGAGTCTGACCAGCATTGACCTGAAAAAACACCTTATTATCCAAAGCGAAAGTGTAATCACCGAGGGTTTCCAGCAAGTGCGGTTTACCATAGAGTAGCTTGTTTTCCTCGCCAGTTATCCGGTTTCCCTGCTTACGATTGATGTTTTGCACCACACCACTTATTTGCGGGAAGCTCTCAGTGAGCATTCTAACTAACTGCCGTGTAAAAGGAAGCTTACCGCTTCGGGTTACAACCACTACGAGCAGGTTACCTTCGGAATTTTCCCGCAGACCAAGAAAACGGATTGCTCCCGTGTGGGTTGTTTCGTTATAGGGAGTCGCATTAACTTTTTGCATGTATTCCAGAAATAGTTCAGCTACCTGGTCAAATACATTGGGGTGCAGAAGACATTGTCGGTGAGGGACAATTTCATGGGATTTTCGGGCGTACATACCAATAGCTGGTTTTCCGGAGACGATACCTACAGGCATAAATGATTTATTTCTGTAGAACTGTTGCCGGGGAGAAGGTTTCACCGTGCCGACAGTTATATTGAGCCGATTGAATTCGTTCTGAGTAATTTCCCGCTTAAAAGCTAATTGCTGAGGATATGAAATGTTAAGCCAATCACACGCGCCACAAGTGCCAAAGACTTCGCATCCAGACTTAATTCTGTATTGACTGGACTGATGTATTTCATGGATAGTTCCGAATGAGACATCATTTTTCCGGCGGGTGATAGTTACATCAACGATATCGCCGGGAAGAGCGTTAGCCACGAAGATAGCCCGTCCTTCACAGAATCCCAGCCCGTAGCCCTTGAATACTATTTTCTCGATAGTTAAACGCGGGATTACCGCCTGCATGGTATTTTGCCGATGAGTTGGTAATATTTCAATTTCCAGACCATGTAAATCGCCTCATGCACAATACGCTTAGACATTTTGGATTGTCCGCTTCGCCGGTCTTCAAAAATTATCGGCATTTCTTTAATTTTATAGTTCAGCAACCAGGTTCGATAGTTCATCTCAATCTGAAATGAATACCCATCCGACATAATCGCGTCGAGGTTTATTGACTGCAACACCTTTCGATGCCAGCACTTGAAACCTCCAGTAGGATCGCATACAGGCATTCCGGTTATCACCCGCACATATTTGGCAGCACCCCAACTTAAAATCAGGCGTTGTAGTGGCCAGTTTACAACGTTGATACCCTTGATATATCGTGAGCCAATTACTAAATCGGCTTGCTTGCTTTCGCGAATCATATCAGGAATCACAGCCGGATTGTGGGAGAAATCAGCGTCCATTTGTAGAATAAGTTCGTAATCCCGCTCTAACGCGTATTTGAATCCTGTAGTGTAAGCACTGCCTAAGCCTAATTTCCCGTTTCGCTCAATTAACTTCACCCTGTCTGTCTTTTCCTGATGAGTTTTCACAAGATTGCCAGTGCCATCCGGGGAGTTGTCGTCAACTACGAGTATATCGAGGTTTTCGTCTAAACTCAGGAGTATATCTAACAGTGCTGAGATGTTCTTTGCTTCGTCGTAGGTAGGTATTATTATTATATTTCGCATAGTTATTTATCTAAGTTGTTTTTAAGCAGTTGCGTCTCCGGTACAGCCCTGAAATGGCGTCCTGGATTCCCTGCCCAGATTTCTTCGGCGGGGATGTCTTTTGTAACAACAGCTCCGCCCGCGACAACCGCGTCCTCGTTTATAGTTTTTCCCGGCAAAATGGTGCAATTTACACCGACTCTACCACCTCGTTTGATAGTAACACCTTTGAAATGCTTGTAGCGTTCTTTATCACGAGCCATGTAATTATCGTTGCTGGTTGCAACAGCCGGAGCGACAAAACAGTAATCTTCTATTGTTGAATAAGCCGTTATATAGCAGTTTGTTTCAAATTTATTGCGACTGCCGATGGTACAGAAATTCTCAATCGCAACTCCTCTGCCTACAATGTTATAGCTACCGAGAGTAACATTCTCGCGAATTGTAGCGAGGTCTGCTACTAAGTTGTGGTCTTCCATTTTACACTGAGCGTAGATAATGACGCCCGTTCCGATAAGGCAGTCGTTGCCTATTTCAGTCGGTTCCATTTGTTTATCGCTTGTAAAAATGCTGCGAGGTGAACGCATTGGCTGTTTGCCAATTACTGTATGGTCGTCTATACGAACTCCATCACCTATGCGGGTTCCCGCGTGGATTACTACATGATAACCAATCTTGCAATCTGCTCCAATTGAAACGTTTTCGTTAATAACCGAACCTGACCCGATGGTGGTTCCTGTGCCTACTCTTGCTGTCTTATCTATATGTGTCTGCATAAATACTCCGAATAATCCCAGTTTCTCGCTTGAGGTTCGATAGTAAAGTATTTTTTTATTGAAGCATGAATTTCAGGGAATTTAACTAAGTTTTAATCTGCTTCTACTCTGATGTCTTTGCTTCAAGTCGTCGTCTTTTAGTCCTTACGTCTCGAAACACACAGTTTGGTAAAAAAAGACTCAATAATTGTAAAAATGGGATATTCTTGAAATGATTTGACTAATTCTTGACAACTATTTCAAATTTTTCATTATAATTTGTTGTGTTAACGTGAATCATCCGGGAGGATTTGATGATTATTGATTCAAGATACGAAGTACTGGAAAGCATTGGCGCGGGGCTTTGGGCAACAGTTTATAAAGTAAAGGATGTCAGAACAGACAAGATATACGCTTTGAAATTGTTTCATAAATTAGAAGCTGATAAGTTATACGAGAAATTCTCTGCCGAGGACATGCACCACATCACTCAGATTGAGCACCCCAATCTATTGCAGGTACGGGCGTTTGGTAACTACAACAAACATATATATTATCTTAGCGAATTCTGCACAGGGCACACTTTTAGCAGTTTCCGTTTTAAGAAATTCAATCTTGAGATGCTATACGACATAGTTGTGCAGGTAGTTTATGCCCTCAACGCGCTCCATTTGCACGAAATGGTTCACAAAGACCTTAAACCCGAAAACATTATGTACGAAATCACCCATTCAAAACCCAAGGTTAAGGTGCTGGATTACGGGTTTGCCAAAGTCGATATGCAGAAAAACCAGCAAACCATAAGCGGTAGTCTGCCATACATCGCACCGGAAATTTATCTTGGTAAAGGTGCGGTACCGCAAAGCGATTACTACTCGCTCGGTGTTACCCTTTATCAGATTACAACAGGCAGTTTACCGTTCTCAGTAGAGCGAATATCCAGTCTGATTTCCGGCAACCAGCAGAATTTCTTCCCGGAATTCCCCAGAGAATTGAATCCTGATATACCTAAGCATCTGGAAAAATTCATTCTTAAATTACTGGAAAAAAATCCTGCCGACCGCTATGGGGATGCCCAAAGCATTATCAGCTATATCAACCGGATACAGTTTAAAAAATACCAATTTTCTCTCCGTCATACAGTAGTTACAACTATCAAGTATCGTAGTTACTTCGTTCGGGAAGATTATGCCCACCAATTACTCGATTATATACCACTTATTGAGGATAAAAATTGAAAACTTATTGTTTCAACCGGCAGTGAAGGTCTTGGAAAAGACGACTTGTTGTCACTTTTCCGGTTTCACTTGCTCAACGATAATTTTTTTATGTTCGACTACAAGTGCAGTCAAATCGATAAAGACCCTTTCTTCGCCTTGATTAAAGAATTTCACGCCTATGTAGATAACAGTAAAAAGTTGAAGCGTGACCTGGAAGATATTTCGGGCAAGTTACGTGATTACCTTGTTAGCGAGCATAGTGAAGTATCCGGCGAAAGTTCAGGAAAAGAACTGGAGAAGGATTTTGTCTCTGCGCGGGACTTCATCATTGATCTTTCGGAGGTTAAACCACTTGTTTTTATAATAAGAGCTGGATATTATATCACTAAAGAGACGATAGACTTCGTAAACTTCATTTCGAAAGACATTATTGAGAGACAGGTACTTATTATCATAAGTGTTGATGACCCCAGTAAAGTGCGGGGATTGATACATTCAATTCAGGTGCGGGTAAATCCTTTTACTTCTGAACAGATTAAAGAATACCTGAATAAATTGGTCAACGAAACTGTACCGGATAGTTTCGTCCGGCATATTACACAGAGAACCAGTGGTAACCCGTTATTTATTCGGGATATTATCATTGACCTCACCGAGAGTAAAACAATCTGGCATGATGGACGCTTCCATTTAGATTACAATTTTGAAGAATACGAGTTACCAGCTCATCTGACTCACTCTATCTTCAACAGGATGAGTCACCTTTCCGAAAAAGCTTATTACCAACTTCAAAAGCTCGCGATTATATACACGCCAATATCACGCGAGTTAATGGGTTATGTGCTGGATATTGGTAATAAAGAGCTTTTTATGCTGATAAATGAAGCTGTTAACAACGAATTACTTACTGAACGCGGTATTTATTATTACCTCGCCTTCGAAGAATTCCGCAAGCGGCTTCTTTCTGAATGTCCCGATACACAAAAATTAATAATTGCCAACAAAGTGCTGGATTACTTCCAGGACAAATCAATAAGCCAGTTAGACGTTTGCGAAGGAATTATAAAAGCTGCGGAAATGGTAGAAGATGCTAAAGCTGTCCGTCGTTACAAGCTGATTCTTGCCCGGATACTCAGCAAAAAGTTTGAACAAGTTGAAGCCTTTGATCTAATCTGCGAGGTAATTCAATTGGATTTCTCAGGCAAGTTGGATTTAGAAAAACAATATATCATGTCGGATTTGGCACTACTTCAGGAAAAGGCGGAGATAACTGGTTTTATCCATAAAGCTATGGAGAAAATTAGCAGTATCCCGAATATTCCTGAGTTATTCGAGAAATACTATCTGCACGGTACATTCCATCATGGACTCGGAGAAATTGAAAAAGCGAGAGAGATGATGACAAAAGCTCTTTCACTAGCCGTTACCGGAAAACAGCGTATCAGCGGAATAATCCAACTCATCTGGAACGCGTATCGGAGCGATGATTCTCAAACGGCTCACAAATATATAGATATGCTGGAAAATGTGAAGATGTCGCCAGCTCTCGAAGTAGCGTTTATCAACAGAAAAGCACTGACTTTCAACTTAGATGGTAAAGCGGATGAAGCGATTAATCTCGTAGAAGATTACCTTTCAAAACTCCCGATTATCGAAGACACCACTTTCCTGATTCGATTAGGCTCCCTGCATAATAATCTCGCGATTATTTATACCGAGATGTGGAATATTGAAGATGCCCACAAACACTACATGATAACAAAAGAAATCTGGGAAAAAGTAAAGAATATCCGTGCCCTTGGTGTGATTTACAATAATATAGGTGATCTCGCGTTAAAACAAGGTGATACCAAGACAGCCTTCGAATATTTCCAGAAAGCCTACGAAATCTCTATGAAAGTAAACCAGAATCGTGAGCAAGCTCTGGCATTAGTCAACTTCGGGGAGGCATATATAAAGCGGGGAGATTTTCGCGAAGCTGAGAAATACTTAAAAAAGGGGCAGGCAATTATTGAGACAATGGAACGAAAGGATTTTCTTGATTCTGTTTATAGCAATCTTGCTCTGGCAAAGGGCAAAATCAAGGGTTTTGGACATTACTACCAATTCATTCAGGAGTTTCAGCCAACTTTGCTCAAGAATGTAATTTCTAAGCTGACACCCCTCGTGAAAACCTGGTTCTACTATCAGTTCCATCTTGGGAATATTGATAAACTAAACGAATTGCTTCAGGAAAACCCGGATATTGATTATGTTGAAAGTCACGATGAAGATTTCTATTATCAGGTAGTCGGTCTTATGCACTTTCTGCGGAAGGATTATCAGGCTGCCCTGCATAACTTTGAGATTGCCTCAGAATATGCTGCCCGAAACCACAGTGCTTACGGAACTGCAATCATGAAAATCAGGGAAGCCCAATGCCACATCGGATTAGGTGAACCGGATAAAGCGGAAACTAAATTGCAACCTACTATCAGCATGGTTAAGGAGTTTGATTTCCGGTATTGGGATCATGTTCTCCGAATAGTGCAATGTGATATTGATTTGCAAAAACCAGAAGTTCCTTTGAGGAGGATTCTCAGAAATCTACTCGCCCAGTTACCATACATAATGGAAAACGACCTGTATCAGTTAGAGATACGCGTTTATGAGCGTCTGGTTCAGATTTATAACGAACTTGATGCAGAAACTCAGGCTGCTACTTACTTCTCTTTGTATCAAGACAAGATTGAGAATTGCACTCAAGGTATTCCCCCCGAAGATAAAGTTCATTATATTCAGATGAAAGAAGCTGATAAACAACAATACAGCGAACTGAAAACACTTATTATTGCTCATCGGGGCATGTACGAAACCGAAGAATGGCAGGAACAACTATACGATTTGTTCAAGCTTAACGATATAAACAGAATGAAGTTTTTTATCGACAAGACAATCCAGAATCTTATCTCACCCTATTGTTACAGCATTATCCTGTACGATGATTTCAAGAACAGGGGAGAGATATTTCTCCTCAAAGAAATGGATATGAACACGATATATTCATCCGATATATTTTATCTGATAGAGCAGTCATTAGACCAGAATGAAATGATGTATAAGACTATTAACAAGAAAAACTACATCTTCGCACCTCTAAAAATCCGGCAAACAAAAGTAGGCTCTCTGATTATCGCCGATAACGGTGAGTTGCCATTTTCGGAAACAGAGAAGCGGGTAATAAAGTCAATGAAACTGCACCTGACTTCTATTCTGATGCGAATAAATGAATTTGCAGAATTATCCTCGCGGATGCAGATGATGGAGCAGTTAATGAATGTATCGCAGGAATTCCTCTCAATCTATGATCTGGCGAAATTAGAGCAGGAGATTGTCTCGTTCGCTATAGATTTCACTCGTTGTACACGTGGTTTCCTGATTAAAAAAGATGAGTATGGCAACTATCTGTGGAGCATAGCGTTAGATGAATCTAAACACCTGCTTAACGATAGCTCGTATATCAGTAAAACTGTGCTTTCGGAAGTGCAAAGCATGAAACAGCCGATTTATACAATTAACGCCTTGATTGACAACACTTTCAAAAACTCAATCAGTGTACAGGATTACACCCTGCACTCTATATATTGTGCACCAATTTATGTGAACAAGGAATTTCACGGGTACTTGTATCTTGATAACTATGACTCTCCTCAGGAAGAGCTATACGTCAATACTTCCTTTATGGATATGTTTCTGTTGCAGACAGAGGTTGCCATTAAGAACGCGCTTCAGTACAGTCAATTGATGAAGAAAAATCAGGAATTGCATTCGTTAGACAGCCAGAAAGACCACTTCATCTCAATTGTATCGCACGAACTGAATAATCCCCTGATAACTCTTCAGGGGTATGTACGTCGTTTGCGCCGGGAAAAGGAATTCGAAGATGAGGCTATCCGTAGTAAATTAAATAAAGTAGAAGATAGTGTCGAACGTTTGATAAGCACTACTACCGACATTGTTAATCTCAACCGTTACAACATGCTTAACTCCATTGATAAAGAACTGTCAGACATCAAACAGATTCTGAACGGATTGAGGGAGTCAGCCAGGAAGGTCTCCGAAACCAGAAAAATGAATATCGAATTAGAGCTTCCCGGCAATTTACCGCTCATCCACGTTAATCAGGAAGCTATCAGAATGATGATATTCAATCTGGTAATGAACGCTATCCGGTTTACGAAAGATTTCGGGACAATCAGGATTGGCGCGCGTATGTCTTCCTTCCCAAAAGAAGAGATAGATGGTAAAAAAACCATTGTACTTTATGTTCAGGATAATGGTATCGGAATTCCGGCGGAAGAGCTTGATAATGTGTTCAAGAAATTCTATGAGCTAAACAGATTATTTGCTCATAAGTCAGGCTCGATAGAATTCCGTTCCGGCGGCTTGGGACTGGGGCTGGCAACGGTAAAGAAAATTTCGGAACTACACAATGGTAAAATCTGGCTGAGAAGCAAAGAAGGGGAAGGTACAACCGTTTTTATCGCACTTCCAATTGAAAAAAATACGCTCAAAGAAGAGAGTTGAGTGATTCAGGCTGTTTCCCAGAAAAACATTGGTACTTCAATCAGCAAAACAGATTATATCGGCTTGTCTGATACTGGTTTGGTATTAACAGCTTTATAGAACACACCTCGTTTTTGTTGCTCCTGTATTATTTTTCCTGAAGCTATTAACCTGGAGATAAGCCATCGGACGTCCTTCACAGACAACCCCAGACTGGATATTATATCCGATTCCGTACATGGGCGACGAGACAACATAGCCAGCATCCGCCCCTCAGCTTTGGATTTTTCTGTTGCTTTTACCTCATGCAGGATTCCCAGCGAGGGAATTTCTATCGGTAGTTCACTCCACTTGTGTTTTATTTGCAGTAAGCTTTCATTTGATAGCGGCACAACCCAATCTTCGGTACCCGGACGGTCAAGCGTGTTCAATTGAACTTTATCCGGTGCTAATTCCCGAATCACCTTGTAAATTTTATCCAACTCATCCACGGTATCATTAATGCCGGGTACGAGAAAAACTTCAAGCCAGATTTCACCTTTGAATAACTTCCTGAACTCAATCAGCCCCCGGATATAATCTTCCGCGTGTATCCCCAAAGCCGGACGATTGATACTCTGAAACACAGACTCCGAAACAGCGTCCAGAGATGGCAGAACAACATCCACTTCTACAACACTCTGACGAAAAGCGTCATCAGCCATCAATATCCCATTGGTAAGCAGTGCCAGTCGATATTCGGGGTAATGGGTTTTCAACCAATTGATAATACGACCAAGCCCTACGTGTAGTCCTGGTTCTCCCGCACCGGAAAACGTTATGAAATCCAAATGCGGACGAGTGGACAAATAACTGCTTAACTCAGAAATTACTTCACTCGTTGGGACATATTCGCTTAGTTCTCTTGTCAGATTTGTTGTTGTGCCTACTTCGCAGTAAACGCAATTCAGGTTGCATGTTTTGTAGGGTACCAGATCAATACCCAGTGAAACCCCTAAGCGCCTTGAAGGCACTGGTCCAAAAAGATATTTCATTTCAGCCTGTATATTGTTATATAGATTTAATCACTCAGAATGTTAACTAATCCTCTGAAACTCCGTTTTGTAGCTTCGATTTTCTTCTCGTTACCGAGAACGGAATGGTATCCACGCCTGGCTATGCTTTCTAACATTATGGCATGTTTTTGAATATCTTCTACTCGTGTTTTCAGAATCTCATGGCGGAATTGGCATCTACGCTCGTAAGTAAGCCCACTTAAAAAGTTCATCGCGGCTCGTTCTCCCCGCATAGAAGCTGTCATCGGTTTGTCTATACTGCTGATAGTTCCAATTTTATAGCGCAGGAGAGTAGCTTCATCCATCTCCACCGAAGCAATAAACTCGTGAGCTTTTTTATAAACAGCAAGAGTTTCTGTCAGATTTGGATCGCGGTAAGAGTAGTATAGCACCATACCATTAGGAGAAATAGAAGACGAGGCTCCATAAGCTCCTCCCTGTATCATGATTTTTCCGAGGAGATAATCCATAGATAACAGTGTGTTCATAACCAGCATACTACCGTTAAAGTCATAGCCAAGTTGACGGAAATCGAACCCGGATGAAACATACTGTACGTTGGACGCGGTTGTAAAGCCCTCGTTTTTTTGCACTGTTTCCATTGCCAAAGATACTGGTACGTGCTTGATATTCGGGAACATATCAACAAATGAGGTTAATGTATCTTTGATGTCTGAAATATCATTCCTTTCGGCAGTAATACCAATATTCAAGTCAGGAGAATCAAAAATCATGGCAGCCGCTTGCTCAAGATTATCCGGGATAGTATCAGCCAACAAGTCGTAGTCATTAATAAGCTGCCCAATAAAGCTATAGAAATCAACGTTGTTTAATTGCTCCATATAACTGTACATCGGAGCAAAATAACTTCCAACCCGCCTGATAGTGATTATGTGTCCTGCGGACATAACCTGCCGATGGATACTTGCTTTAATTTCGTATAGAATTTCCAGTAATCTACTTTTGTCGTTGAATACTGTTTTGTTCAATATCTCACAGAGCAATCGAGTTAAATCCGGTACTTTCTCAACGAGAGCTTTGGTGCGTACAATAAATTTCGGGGCGAAATCAACTACGCTGTTCCATTTTCCAATGGCAGTAGCATCATAAGAAATTGAGCCGAGATGCGTATTAATCTCGTTGGCAAGTTCATAGTAACTGAACTTTTTAGTTCCGATTCGTCCCAGAACATGAGTCAGAAGTCCGGCATAAGGCACAAGATGAACGGGAAGTTTGCTGGAATCAAAGTAGAAATTGATATAGGCAATTCCATTGGTTTGAGTTTCGTGGATAATGGCAGTGGACTCTCTTATGGGTTTGACTGTTACAGGGAGTTCAACCGGGTCGGGGTTTATATCTTCCAGCTTTAATTGCGGAAGCGTTGCCAAAACCTCAGGACTGTCCGGTGTTTGTTGCTTCTTCGCCATCGCCTGATTCTGCTTGATTATCTGTTCGAGTTGTTTATCAGACATAGCAGCTTTTATATCCGTAAGTTTTTGCTGAAGCTGTTTTTCCTGCTTCTCGTTGTATCCCTTATCCGGAGTGAGAATTACTTGTGATTTATGTTTGTTTTCAAGGAAATAATCGCGAATCAGGTTTTCAAAGTAACCGTTCGTCATTTTTGCCCGGATATTTTTGAATGCTTCTTCGTAACGCAGAAGTTGGGTGGGGTTTCCGCTGTACATCCAGCTATCCGCAACCTGCATTGAGTAAACCAGTCCTTTGGGGAAAGAATGATAGTCAGCTTCCCGAACTATAAACTCAGTATTGTTGACTGATGCTTCCACCAGTTTGGGATCAAGTCCTTCGTTAACCAATTGGCTGAGTACATCATGTGTAACTTTCAAAAACTCAGACAATTTTGACTCTTCTGGATTCTGAACCATAATGGAAATGTATGGTTGAATAATTGTATTTTCGTATGAACTGCTGACATCCCGCCCCACAGCCTTGCTGATTAACGCGGCTCTGAGTGGTGCGCCGGGAGTTCCGAGGAGAATATGCTTCAGAATTGAAAACGCGTAGTACATTTCTGTATCGCCTACATTGTTAACTACATAATTCAGGCTGAGATAGCTGTTATTTACAAGAGAATCGTCCTGTCCCAGAGGATATTGTTTTTTTACCACTTTTGTTACTGGGGCTTGCCGGGGAATTTCGGGTGTTTTCTTAATAGCGGTGAAATCATTTAGAAAATCTTTGTGAATTTTTCCAAGATGTGCTTCTATATCTCCGTTGCCATAGAGAAATATCAAGCTGTTAGATGGATGATAATGAACTTTATGGAATTTCCTGAATTCATTCAGAGTGAGATCAGGTATTGTTTCCGGATCACCCCCGGACTCATTAGAGTATGGAGTATCCGGGAAAAGCGATTGTTGCGATAATTGTCGCAGAGTCTGTTCGGGAGCGGAGAATGCCCCTTTCATTTCGTTGTAAACTACGCCATTATATTTTAAATCATCTTTTTTATTATCAAGCTTGTAATGCCATCCTTCCTGCATGAAAATCAGCGGGTCTTCGTGAATTCGTGGATAAAACACCGCGTCGAGATAGACATCCATAAGATTAAGGAAGTCCTTGTTGTTACGGCTGGCAACCGGATACATTGTTTTATCCGGTGCTGTAAACGCGTTTAGAAAAGTCTGTAGCGAGCTTTTGATTAATTCCAGAAAAGGTTCTTTTAACGGATATTTTCGTGATCCATTCAAAACGCAGTGTTCCAGAATATGTGGTACGCCAGTGCTGTCTTCCGGTAAAGTCTGGAAACTGATATTAAATACTTTATTATCATCCTCATTGCTGAAATAGAACAAACACGCGCCTGATTGTTCATGAATGAAGTAATACCCTTCAGCGTTTAATTCAGTCAGATTATCACATGATAGTAGTTTGAATCCGCTGTATGTCTTCCCTGTTTCTAATGCCATAAACTCATCTCCTTAAACGACAGGCAGGAGGATAACTCCTCCCGCGTGTACTGATTATTAATGATACATTTTTATTATTTACTAATCGCTGTCCTGACTACCCGAAAGCCAATGTCATAGCTATGGAAAGCAGGTACTCCCATATACCGGAAAGTTGTCCGGCAACCATCTGCCCCATAGTTCCAGCTACCACCACGCCGAACTTTGTATGAACTTTTCGCGGGGACGTAACTGTTTTCATCTGGACCAGCAGGATTTGTCTTGGGACTCGAACCGTAGAATGAATCAGAATACCAATCCCAGCACCACTCCCAGACATTTCCGCTCATATCGAATAGACCCAGCTTGTTTGGGCTTTTATTACCTACAGCATGGGACATCTTTTTTATATTTCCCGCATACCACGCGACTTCATCAGCATCGTTTGAGCCAGCA
>JAIOTM010000032.1 GCA_021106755.1 Candidatus Cloacimonadota bacterium
GAAGATGTGTAGCGAGAAGGATTTAAAAATTTCATCGCATATTTGAAAATATTCAGGGTTAAATTTTTATGTTCTTCTGGCAAACAGGTTTGCCTCATTTTTTGAATCTTTACGCATTATTCGGGTTTAAATGTTGTCCGCAGGACAAAGGATTCTTATATTCGTAGAATTGATAGCGGTTTGGTATCACATATTTTTTCGTTTGATAAGCCAACGCAAATAAAAAACCGGCAACCTGAAATTGCCGGTTTTTTTGTATTGATAAAGTTTTCTATTCGTCAAAATCCCGTTCGTGATAGAGTAATCTGGCTTCGAGTTCGCTGATAGTCCTGTTGAAAAAGCGAACATCATCTAACTCGCCAGTATAGTACTTCATATCTCCGTCTTGTGAAACGCCTCTACCGAGAGAGAGTCTGTTGACTTTGGCAAAGTCAATCACTCCATGGTTACGGAATTTATGAATAAAATCATCACTTCCGTTGGAAATCCAGAGGTGCATTTGTCCATCATCATTAACAGAAACAGCAAGATAGTACCATTCGTTGTCGGTAAAACCGTACTCTATCCGCACATCTAGATTCTCTGCTTCCGACCAGAAATGAACTCCACCGTGCTCAGATTCAACTCCGAGTTGGAATATTGAAGTAACGGCACCGACAGCATCTACTGAATCGGCTGAGAAGAAAATCGAGATGTCATACGGATCAGCGTCAAAGTCAGACTTAAACCAGCCAACAAACGAGAAACCAGTTCCCGCGGGTAAATCTACTGAAGCCGCACTGATGTCTATCCAAGCTGTATCCGGGAAGGCACAAGCACCGTCGGCAACTGTGAATCTGTCATCAACAGTGAAATCAGGGGCATTGAGAATAATGCCATCGAAGTCATTGCCGGATTCATCAGAAGCATCTGCTTCGAGAGGATACCAAGCCAGAATTTCTTCTGTAGGTAAATCGCCTATAGTAAATTCTTCCGACCACCCATAATTGTCGTCTTGATCTGTAAGTTTCAGTACGAATGTTTCGTATTCTTCCCACGCCGCGTCAAGAATTATTGGCTCTGTTCCATCGTTATCAGTATCCGTGATAAATTCTTCATCATAGGGATATGTCCCTAAGTACAGAGGAACCGTTACCGGAGCTGTTGCTCCGTTCCAGTTCACCTCGGCTGGTTCACCTCTCAGAAAAACGGTTGTGGCAACAGGATATGTTACAATAATCAAAGCTGGCTGAGGAACGATTTCGAAGTACGGAGACCAGCCAGAATTGAAAGGAGCATCTTTTTCAGCTACGCGAATCCGGTAATTGGTTCCAATCCAGTCCATGGGAACAGGGGTGGAAAGCGTATAGTTACCAGTATTGGCAACCAGAGGAAAGTCCATGTCAAGGTATGAAATATATGCTTCTTCTTTGTAAAGGTATAGAAATACTGAGTCCGCGTCTGCAAAACCTGTATTATCCCAATTTACCTCTACACCTGTCTGATTTTGTTGCCAGGGGGGAGGAGACACAACGAAAGAAACGTCAACATTGCTGTTGTTATCCAGAATAGTAAATTCACTGCTCCAGCCGTAATAAGCATCGCTGTCAGTAATTTTCAACTGGAAGCCGTCACCTGTCCAGTCTCCCAATGGAGCCTGACGAGTAACAGTGCCATTATTCATTGAGGATGATGCATAAAGGGCTTCATAAACACCGCTCTTAAACAGGTCGATAGATACGTCACTACCAGAAGCACCGCTCCAGTCAACAGATGTGTTAACTTGTCCGCGATACCAGTAACCATCAAGCAAATTAACAGTTACATTGATTACATCTCCATTACCATCATCTTTTTTATCACATCCGGCAAATAACATTACTGTTAGAAGCACTAAATAGACGACTATTCTTCTCATGAAGGACTCTCCTTATACGGTTTATTCCGTTAAATTATTTTTTCATTCCTTGTTCGATAAGACGCTTTTCACTGTCTCCCAATTGAGAGCTTTGCAACACGTTGCACTTTTTATTATCATCATGTAAAAAAAACTACACGGTAAAGAGTTGCAAGTTTTTTTTGCAAAAATCTGCATATTCTCCTTTAGAAACGGCTGTCAACTATGCTCAGAGTAAACCTGTTCAATCAAGGTCTCTGTTGCCTGTGTGTAACTTATATTCCCAAATGAGCGTTTTTGTCAATCTATTATTTAAGTAGAATCATCTTTTTAGTGGAAGTATATCTGCCGCTTTTCATGCGATAGAAATAAACACCACTTTTTACGCTTCTGCCACTTTCGTTTTTACCATCCCATACTACGCTATGACTACCAGCTTCCATATCCGCGTTAATCAGAGTACTTACATGCTGCCCCTTAGCGTTGTATATGTCGATGAGAACATGCCCTGCTTTCTTCAAAGCAAAATTAATGTATGTCTCCGGGTTGAACGGATTGGGATAGTTCCACAAATCCATCTGTAATGGCGGAACATCCACCGGATTACTTCCAACAGTTAAATCGGTTGTCATCCAGGCTCCATCAATGGTGCATGCCACCAGATTAGGACAGTTTATTATCATATTTTCTGTAAGTCGGTTAACATCAGTATGAGGTAAGTTACCACTCATAGAGGTCAGCACCTGTGATAATGGGTCCCATTGAGCAACTCCAATATCGGGTGGCTGTCCCTGATTCCAGCAAACAAACAGAATCCCATAATCACTGTAAACGTCTGTCATATTTATACTCCAGAACTCGTTAACCCATGTATCTCCGTGATCTGTACTACTGTACAACCCCGAAGACCACGAACTTCCAGGATATATCCCGTAAAGTTTTCCATCTATATGATATGCAATCCGATGGATTTGGTTGCCGTTGTCCTGTCCCTGTGTCCACGTAACTCCATTATCGAAAGATATATAAACATGAGTAGTGGTACCTACGACAAGCGTATCTCCCTGTATAGCTATATCATAGCATGGGTTGTTTCCAACGGTAGCTATTGTATTCCAGTTCAGACCATCTGTAGAGGTATCGAGTCCTTCATCGCTACCAACCCACCAGTTAGTGCCGTGTTGTTCCATGAAATGTGGATTAAGAACCCATTCCTGAATAGCAAACGTGTTAGTTGGAAAGTCGTAGGTATAGACACCGTCCGAGTCTGATCCATCCCCGGTAATCAGCAGGTTTACACCATTGAAATCCTGAAAGTCTTTTACTGGCAAATTACCATAACTATCGGACTGCCAGTTAGTTCCATCGTAGTAATAAAAACCCGATGTCGCGGAGAATATTTCTCCACTCATTGTTATCCTGTAATTCAGAACATCTATACCGGATGGACCAATGATGTTCCAGTTATACGCCCCTAAAGCAACACAGAAAAGAAGTGTTATTACGATAATCCAGCGGTTCATATCTCCTCCTTCGATGCTCTTTTAGAGAACCAACTATTTAAGGAGCATCATCTTAGCAGTGTGACTAACATTATCC
>JAIOTM010000217.1 GCA_021106755.1 Candidatus Cloacimonadota bacterium
ACTGGCAAATAGCTTGATTTTAAGCGAAAATTTTAGTGACAAGCAAATGGCAAATTTGCCATCGGTTTGGCACTGTTTTGGAGCAAAAGTGCAGTTTACTTTATATATTCTAAAGAGTTAAGTATGAGTGACACGCAAGTGGCAAATTTTCGACTTTTTCACAAAGAAACGACCCATTTTTTGTGAAAAAAACAGGTCAAAATGTTGAAATTTTAGTTTAAAATTACTCACCTTTCCAGACGTATAATGTACCTTCAAAAGCTATAATTTCTCCAATAATGCCGGATTCTGGTAGCTCTGCAACTTCTTCGATGATGTCTGAAGTTTTGAGATTCACATCTCCAGATAACGCTTTGCCGTTGACCTTTGTAGAGGTGCTAACTTTACCAGCCAATGAAGTGGATAGACCGCTTACTTTGGCTTGTGCCAGTGTTGGAATACGGTCTGCATTTAGTGAGCCAGATGTGATTTTAGTAGCATCCAGAGACGGAATCCGGCTACTTGAAAAAGCACCGGAAGTGACCTTTGAAGCATCCAAACTTGGTATCTGACTTGTACTTAGAACACCTGAGATGTTTGCAGGTGGGATTGATGGGATCTGTCCAGATGTAAGTTTACCACTGGCATCCAGTTGTGCTACTCCATCAGCGATTCCGAGTTTGTCGCTATCGAGTATTTCTTTCCATTGACCTGACATTTATGCCTCCTTAGTTAGTTGTTTTTCAAGGTGTTGTAGCATTAGAAATGCACCTTCAGTTTTCAGCAGTTTTTCTTTCGATTCGGTTATGGATTTCTGGAGTTGCTCATACTCCTTTGTTACTTCTTCTGTTTTCATTTTTGCTCCTTGTATATGAATGGGTTACCGTCCTTAATAAACACTTGTCCAGGCTGTGCTTCGGTTGGAAATTCTGTCCCATGCAGAACATTAGCCAGTGCCTGGAGAGCACCGTTGTCTTGTGCAAATGAGTCGATAATGTTTCCCAGTGTGAGCTCGATAGTTTCCATTCCGGATTCCCATGAACTATGTAGAACCAATCAGAGACATTAAGAGTTTTTGCTCAAAAGACAGTAAACTATTTAAGATAAAACAATTACTTTTGCACATATTAGTATTCCTGGTTACGCATTCCCTCTTTGTTCCGGTAGGTAACCTGTAGCTATCAATGAAAAATACCTTTACACTTTTTCATCCTTTGCTCTATTAGGAACAGAAAATAGATGAAAAAGTAGTAGAGATGACAATGAATAAAATAATTGATTAATCCATACCATACAGTTGTTTGAGTACAAACATTACCTGTTTGAGAGAAGATGTACTAAAACAAAAACGATAAAAGAAGAAAATACTGTTGAAACTAAACCAAAATCTTGTAACCAATCTTTGGAGGAGAAAAATGAAAAAAATGGTAATACTTGTTTGTTGTGTAATACTGAGCTCATTTCTAACGGCTCAAGTTCCAGCAATTGAATGGGAACAAACTTGGGGAGGAGCCGATAGCGATAATGGTTCTTGTGTTGACCAAACTTCAGATGGTGGTTTTATTACCTTCGGTGTGACAACTTTTAACCAGCAGGGATCACTGGTTAAATTCGATAGTGATGGTCAATTCGAATGGAATCAGGTTTTTGGCGGGAATAGTCATATCGACTATTTCACCTCTGGGCAACAGACCATTGATGGTGGGTATATTTGTGCCGGAACAACATTTCTTAATCAATCAGACAGGTGGGAATTCTGGCTGGTAAAGACCGATTCTGTTGGCAACGTAGAGTGGAATCAGTCCTATGGAGGAGGAGACAACGATTATTGTCAAGCTGTACATCAAACATCTGATTCTGGTTATATAATGTTTGGGAAAACTGACTCCTATGGGGCAGGAAACTATGATTGGTGGCTTGTTAAAACAGATGTAGCTGGTGTAATAGAATGGACCCAGACCTTCGGTACAGGAAATTCAGAGCAAGGTTACGATGTAAAGCAAACAAATGATGGTGGATATATAATGACAGGATCGGGAATTGGTCCAAACAATTCGGTATACAATCTTGGAGTAATAAAGACTGATCCCAACGGTGTTTTGGAATGGAATAGTCTCTTCGGAACAGTTGAAGAAAGCGACAAGGGTTACAGTGTCATCCAAACAGAGGATGGTGGTTTTGCGGTAGCCGGCGAGAACAGGAGCTATGGAGCTGGTAATAGAGATGTTTGGTTAATCAAGATGGATAATGATGGTAATGAAGAGTGGAATCATACCTATGGTGGAAATGATACTGATAGTGCAAGAGAACTTAGACAGACTCCTGACGGTGGTTTTATCATTTTAGGATATACAGAAAGCCAAGGAGCTGGGGGGTATGATATGTGGCTGATAAAGACAGATGCTCTTGGTATTGAGGAGTGGAATCAAGCTTATGGTGGTGCTGATAATGATATGGGAAGGTCTGTTCAAATCACCAATGATTATGGATACATCCTGACAGGTAGTACTGCATCCTCGGGTGCTGGTGGCGACGATTTATGGTTGATCAAGTTACAAAGTAGCTCGGAAACACCTAATCCAACAAACCTTGTAGCAGTTTCAGAAAATCAGGAAATTACTCTCACGTGGGATGAGCCACTTGACTTTACACCAACAAGTTACAATGTTTATAGAGACGATACAATATTATCCACAACAACTGAACAGACATTCATCGATACAGTTGAATACGTAATTCAATACACATATTTTGTAACGGCTGTTTATAATGGAAATCAAGATGAAGAATCTTTCCCATCTAATCAAGTAGATGTTTATGTGGCTTATCCTCAAATATTTTATCCAATTACCAATTTGGAAATAGATGTTCATTTGGGAACCCTTTCCTGGACAGAACCAGCTGATTCTGTTCACAATTTGACAAATTATCGAATAATGTTAGATGAGGAGATGATTGGAGAATCAACCGAAATAAATTTTATGATAGAGAATCTTTCAGTTGAGCAGGAATACACGGCAGAAGTCATTGCAGTATATGAAACAGGAGAATCACTACCGGAAGCAATTAGTTTTATTTTCATAGGTCTATCAATTGAAAATGATAGTTTCGTATTAACAACGAAATTAGGAAATTGCTATCCCAACCCATTTAATCCCAAAACTACGATAAATTATTCAGTGGAAGAAAAAGGAGATATCAAAATCGAAGTTTTCAATGTAAAAGGGCAAAAGATTCAAACACTGGTAAATGGGTTCAAAAATGCGGGAAATTACATAGTGATCTGGAATGGTACCGACTCAACCAATAATTATGTAGGAAGCGGAATGTATCTTTATAAAATGACAACAAAGAATAAAACAATTAGCAAAAAAATGGTTCTTTTGAAATAGTTTCATATTATTTAGATTGGTTTAGAAAATTAATCTTATACAAAATCAAAAAAAGCAATCGAGTGCAGAACCGAGTAACTGAAACGGTCTACAAAATCAACTCTGTAAATCATCTTAACGCTCCCTGCGGTCGCTTTAGATAAATAGTTAAGAGATAATAGATAACCTGTTTGTTATGTCCAGTCCTAAAATAGTTGACCGGATTTTAGATCATTTTTTCGAAAATTTTCATGTTATTTACCGCATCGCTGGATAACTTTCAAACTTACACACTATCCACACTACGATTAATTGAGCATGAT
>JAIOTM010000102.1 GCA_021106755.1 Candidatus Cloacimonadota bacterium
GCTCTCGCACACGAAAACTGGAATCGGGTTATGGCGAAGCGGCTTAGAAAGGAAAAAGATTCCATCGAAGCTGAAAGCGTAAATATAGAAAAGAAACTGGATACTATAGTAGCTGAACTGGAAAGCAAGACTTTTGCGTTTACCCAGCGATACCAGTATAAGCAACTTGATATTCTGTTTGGAAAAAGTGCCTTGTTAGATGAAAGCTACGCAAAACTGCAGGAATCGTATCAACAAACAGAAGCTCCATCACCAATCGAATCTTCAACACCATCTGTTGAAGAAAATGACACAGCACCAGAGAAGAATAATCAGTGATCCTTTGGGGTAAGTAATGAAGAAATCTTTTTTAATCATTATCAGTATCATCATATTGTTTTCCCTTTCTGCCGAGGTATCCTTACAGCAGCTTGAGAGTGACAAAAGCAGAATCGACAATTTTAAGAGGAAAATTTACAACAGGACAACCGAATTTATCCGCTCAAATCCAGAGTCGCCTGACCTGCCTTTCCTCTATTATCAGCTTGCCTCTCTGAGCGCTGACCTCGAAGGTCTGGATAATCCCGGAATAACTGCATCCTACTACAAGAGAATCCTTGAACTTGATCCTCTTTTTTCTGACAGGGATGTTGTTTTGTACAACATTGCCTACTTCCAGTGGGACTCGGCAAAAAAAGCCAGAGATAATGGAAGGTTGCGAAATATCAGTAACAACGAGATGGTGATGAATTGGCCGGATTCACTCAGATTGAATAGTGATACTCCCGAAGTTAGTGAAGCGATAGATAGGTATAATGAGATATTCGCGAAACATCAGGATTCGGATTATCATTCTGAAGTCTTATTGCGACTTGGTATCATCTATCTTGAACTTGCTTTCGACGCGCGCGTACCGAAGAAATACTACAACGCGGCTACGCTCTATTTCGACAAGTTGGTGAAGAAAGAAAATGATCCATTGACTGAGAAAGGTTTGTTTTACCGTGCCTGGGCTTACTTCTCTAACGGAAAGTATGACGAAGCTATTGATGATTTTTCAAAGATTCTGAATAATATTACTTCACACGTGTCCACTGATGGACGCCTTTACTACGAGCTTGATGCTATAGAGAACATGGCTCACAGTATTGTTGAAGCTGACAGCAATGATTTTGTTAATTACTCCATTGCGGCTGATAAAGCTAAGCAAGTGTTGAAAGTATCTATCAGCGAAGACTATGCCCACAAAATTTTACAAGAAGCTATTGATCTCAAGCTCACCAATAACGCACCGATGCAGGCAATTGATTTCTATAACGCGTTTATTGACATGTACCCTGCATATCCAGCTAATCCGAGCAAAATAGATTCTATTATTACCATTATTCAGGAACATCACAACAAAACCAGAAACAATGAAGACCCAAGAGCGTTAATTCGCCTGCAATGGGTAAGGCTTGTTGATGACTACAGTACTGAAAGTGAATGGTACAAGGCAAATGAGCAGAGCGATACTCTGGCATCTCAGTTAGCGATTATTCGTACAGCATACGAAGATCTTTTCCCAATATACTGGAATCGCTTTCTTGATAGTACTACTGACGCGGCATTTGATGAGTTTATAGAACTGAACGAAGCTTTTGCTACTTTTTCGCAATATCATGACGAAGAAGGCGAGAAGCTGATGATTGAGAATCGGAAACTGATTGTCAGCGGAAGTTATTCTATCGCGGAACGAACCCGTAATCCGTCAAAATATTACATTGCCTATACTCAATTAAAAGCCTTGAATAGTGACTTTCCGGATAACGAGGATTTCGTTGAGAACGAAGTAAGTGCTTTTGCCTGTATTGAGAATATACGGGAAATTCTGAAAGACAGTATTCAAAACATCACGTATGTTGATACAATTTATTCTATCAGACTTGATTCCCCAAGTCTGGATTCTTTGTATGTAAAGGCTACAAAAGATTTTGAACCTGTGTTGAGGTCGGACGACTACATACGGGAAGATAAAGGTGAAACCTTAATCAAAATTATTTATGAACGGGCGGGAATATACTATAACAATGAAAAATACCTTTTAGCATACGAAGACTACGAAAAACTGTTAGAGTTGAATCCTTCCGACGAAGTAAAGAAATTCAGCTACAGCCGTCTGGCATTCCTAAACGAGCGTGAAGGCAAATACGCTGAAGCTGAGAAATTCTACGGAGACGCGTTGCAATACGCCGACGCGGAAGAAAGGAAGAAAATTGACAGTAACAGGTTAGCTCAGATTCAGAAGAAAGCTGACAAACTCAAAGAAACCTCTGATTTCCTCACAGCCGCTCATGAGTATTTGCGTCTGTCAGCGGAATTTGAAGAGAAAGATATTCAGCAAAGTCTCGGTTACAAATTCAAAGCTATTGATATGTACAATCAGATACCAGACTACCAGAAGAGTATTGATTTGTGGGTGGAAATGGCACAGGACAGACACAGCTCTGTAAGTAAACCCAACGATGAGGACAAGAGAACTATACTCAGTTACTATAGTGCTGCCTGGGGTATTGCTGACACGCTTATGAGCGACCTTACGCAAGGTGTTGCTTTGCGTCGCCACTTTGTAGATAAATTCCCCCTGACCTATGAGGCTTACAGACTTCAGGTTGACATTGTTAAAATGTACGAAGGCGATCCTTACAACGATAAAGAAAAAGCTGCCGTTATGTACTTAGAGTTATACGCGAACGCGGATAATCTTGACATGGGTGAAGATACAGCAGAAACTTTATACCTTTCGGCTCTGAATCTCTATCACGACTTGAATATGGAAGAGAAAACGCTGGAGATGATGCTTACTTTTGAGAAGAAATATCCAGACCATCCACAAGCAAATGATTTTCTGGTTCAAGTCTATAGAATATATAAAGATCGTGACGAAAACGATAAAATGAAGGAACTTGCCTCATACCTCTATAAAAAAGACCCAAATCTGGACTTCCTCAAAGATATTGCTTCAGAAGAATTGCGGGAAGTATTTGCGGAAGCAAACCAGATGTTTGAAGATAAAGACTACGCGGAAATGCGGGTAAAGATTTCACAGTATAAAAGGATAGAAGCCAGTTATAGTAAACAAGGTCTTGATTTGAGACTGGAAGCTATATACACCTCCTTCGACAACTGGAATAACTACGTAGATTACCTGAAGAAATTTGATTCGACAATTGCAAAAATTGAAACTAACTTTCTTCAATTACAGCCAAATGAAATTTTCAGAGTAGCCTGGCCTACAAAATGGCAACAACACATGGTTCCCCGATTACAGAAACTCAAGGAAAAATGTGATAGTTACTCTGAGGAAATTACTCAGCTAATGCGTGATGGTGTTCAGATAAATCTGGATGTAGAGAAGCAAACCCGCGCATTTTACCTGATTGTTCAGGTTTATGATAAGGGTCTTAAAGTGTTACAAGACCGAATGGAAGTATTTACAAACAATACGACTCAGGCTGATAAATTCAAGCAACAAAGTCCACTTGTTTATCAGAAGTTTGTTAACGGTGTGAATCAACAGGCGGCAGAACCCGCCCGTTACCTCGTTACCCGGAAAGCGGCTTTTGCTAATGACCTTTATTCGACTTATGCTGAAAACAAAAACTACGAAGACCAATATACTCGTGCCGCGTATGATATATTGCTGGAATTGGGAGTCAAGAAACCTAAAGCTTATGTTACTGTAATGTTAGACGCAAACTGGTACACTAATAATTCAGAACTTATTGGTGATTTTGCCGACCAGAAACTGCTTGATTATCTGTGGTCGAATCTCAGCCCGGACACGACATTAACCTTAGATGGAGATGTGTACCGTCTGACACCGCTTAGCTCGGAGTTTGAAAACTGTATTAAATCGCCATATCTGAAAGCAGAAATTCTGCCGGAACTAATGATAGTTGACTATATCGCAACCGCACCAGTTGAAATTATCTTCAATGATGTTACATTGACTGATGTTCCGTTACAGGTTTCCGATTCTCTTCAGATTAACGGGTTAATGTATCGGCATTATATTGCCAGATTTGCTCAGAACGCAAAACAGGGAGACAACTATGTTGCCTTCAAGATTGCGGCTTCTCACGGTGGAGAACTATTCTCTGCCAAAACCGCTTTACAGATGGACAAAGAGCAGTTAGAATTGTTCCGTACTACCGAGAAGAAGATACTTACTACAGATTACTCATGGTACGTGAAGTACAACGAGCAGGTTGATCCCACGACAACCGTGACCGATTCCACCTGGCAGTTTGCGGAAAACAGCAAGCTTAGTTTCTATAAGGTTAATATGTCGGGTCTGGAAGAGAGTTCCGCTTTACCGATTTGGGCTCCCGCGTTAGACTCTACTCGTGTTGACACAGTTTACTTCCTTAAAAAATTACCGATAGACCTGGAATTTGTCGAAGGGGAAATCCAATTTATTGGTGAGCAGAAAACGACTATCTGGATTAATGGTAACCTGATGATAGGACCTATGCCAATGTTGCCAATGGATGAAACCCTTAGAAAGGTTATGCCGTTCTTTATTCCGGTTGACTCCGCGACAATTAAACCGGGAGAAAATACAATTCTGGTTCGCGTTGTCGGAGCAGCACAGAATAAAGGTTTTATCATGGAGATGAAGTACACCGTTAAAAAACAATAACGGAGATATGTTATGAAAATAAAAATAATTAC
>JAIOTM010000212.1 GCA_021106755.1 Candidatus Cloacimonadota bacterium
ATCGTAATATTTTTCCAATTTAAACAAAAATTGCTGTCATTGGAAAAAAGATAGTAAATATGAATATATATATTATGAGAACGGCGGAAATATACGTAGTCGTCAGGCTGTATTTTCACACAGCCTGACAGGTTCGCCCCTACCACATAGCGAGGGACTTCTATCAGTTTGTCATAGCTTGTCTTAGCTCCCCTCTTTAGTTAAAGAGGGGTTGGGGGAGTTTGGAAAACAGACAGGTGACAGAATAGAATTTCGCAATCGTAGCGTTGTTGTAAGGTAATGGTTTGAGTAGCAAGTCATTAAAATGTTATTTTATGTGGAGTCAGCCAAAAAAAAAGCCCGATGACATGCAATCATCGGGCTTATAAACACACCGTGTATAAGCTATTTCAGGATAATAATACGTTTTACTGACGTAAAGTTCAGAGTTCCATGAACATCTACAACGTACTTACCTGGAGGTAACATCGTGCCGTCATCCGTAGTTCCGTCCCATGAATAATTGTTTGTACCAGCAGGGGGTGTACCATTAAACAGGTTATTTAAAACATGTCCCTGAGCGTCAGTTATGTCCACCTGATAAAATGCCTGTTGTTGCAGTGTAACGCTTATGGTAGTTACAGTTTCAAATGGGTTCGGGTTTATGGTTACTATAGCACTGTTTGGATTAGTAAATGTTTTCACATCATCCGCAACCAAAAAACACGATAGTATCATTACGACTAAGCTGATCATTATTATACGAGCCATCTCGCCTCCTTATTTCTTCAACCAATTTATTGCAATATCTATTCCAATATCTTTTTTAACTCAGACAAAATAAAGGATACTATTATAATTCTGTCAAACTTTTTTTTTCGCTGACAGATAAATTCCGCCTCTCAGTGCGGCTTTGTTTCCATAATATGCAGGTCTTAAATCCCATTCGCGACTGGTATTATCTTCCCTGAAACGTGCAATATTACTACATAATAAATCATAATTAAAAGCTGGAATATCTGACATGCCTCCACCAATGACTATAATATCGGGATCAAGAATAATTGCCACGTTAGCTATTGCTAAAGCCAGAAGTTCAACAGATTCCTCGACAATTTTCTTAATTATGGGATTTGAATCACACTTTTCCAACAAAGTTTGTAAACTTAAAAAGCCTACTTCGTTTACACCTGCTTCCTCTACCTGCCTTAGTAGCGATGCCGCGGATGAGTAAGCCTCTAAGCATCCTTTCTTACCACACAGGCAACTTCTGCCCCCCGGATGAACAATTGTATGACCAATTTCCAGAGCGGAGAATCCGCTTCCCCTGAAAATCTTCCCACCTTCGACAAAACCCCCGCCTATCCCGCTCCCTAAAGTTATGCCCAGTACAGTTTTTTCATAGTTCCAACGTCCGGCTTCACCGAAAGCCATCAAATTCGCGTCGTTCTCTACCTGCACTGGTACGCTAAAAATTTCCCGAAGATAGTGTCCCGGATTTGCTCCTTTCCAATCCGGCAGATTGGGTGAGCCACTGATTATCTGACCTGTCTCGCTGTTTACCTGCCCCGGACTGCCGAGAACTATCGCTGTTAGTGTTTCACCGCTATGATTACATATCTGAGTAACCGCGTCTTCAATCACCGCGTAAATGTCTTTTCGGGAAATTTGCGTTAGCTCAATCTTGCTATCCCATATTAAACCAGCCGTCGTAGTACCGTATCCGAATTTAAGTGAACTCCCACCTAAATCCAGCACCGCGATAATGCTCATATCACCTCCGTATTTCGTCCTCACGAACGAAAATCTTGACCAATTATGCTGTTTGCTAAAATGCTCATATGCAAAATAACCGCAAGATAATTGTCCTCGCTGGAGGATTTTCTGAAGAGAAGGAAGTATCTCTAATAACTGGTGCGGAGATTACAAAGGCTCTGAAACAAGCTGGTTATATAGTGTTACAGGTTGATCCGGCTTCCTTTGGTAGTTGGATTGCGACAATCAGTGAAATAAAAAAGCAGGGACCATTTATCGTATTCAACGGTTTGCATGGTGGAGCGGGAGAAAACGGTCAGGTGCAGGCTTTGTTAGAATTGGAGAAAATTCCTTTCACCGGAGCAGGTTCTCGAACCAGTATGTTGGCTATGGATAAATACTCCTCTCAGATAATCGTCCGGAATCTCGGAATAGCTATCCCCGAAACGCTCCTTGTACGTGACGGTGACCGATTGCAACCAAAAAACTGGATAGAACGCGTAGGGATGCCATTTGTAATTAAACCCAACGATTCAGGTTCGTCAGTCGGCATTTCGATAGTTCGTTCCGCTCAGGATATAGAGCCGGCGGTGACAGCGGCTTTTGACGCACGGCCAGAAATACTTATCCAGCAATTTATAGATGGCAGAGAAATTACCGTCACAATACTTGGAAGAACACCCTTGCCTGTTGTGGAAATCAAGCCTGTAAACGGTTGGTATGATTACGCGAACAAATATACTAAGGGCAAAACAGTTTACGAAGCCCCGGCGAAGCTCTCACCCGAAGAAGCAGATGCAGTGCAGAAGTTAGCTCTGGCTGTTTACTTAGAACTTGGGTTTAATTCCTATGCCCGGATAGATTTTCGCTATACCGGAAAAACCTGGTATTTTCTTGAGGCGAATTCACTTCCAGGAATGACACCTCTCAGCCTGACTCCCATGGCA
>JAIOTM010000438.1 GCA_021106755.1 Candidatus Cloacimonadota bacterium
CCCTCGCGGATGGCATCAAGCGCGGCACCGATGTTATGATGGCAGGAAAAGTTGTGATTATATGCGGCTATGGCGATGTTGGCAAAGGTTGTGCCCAATCTATGCGTGGATACGGAGCCAGAATAATAGTCACCGAAATAGACCCGATTTGTGCGTTACAGGCTGCTATGGAAGGATTTGAGGTTACAACCCTCGAAGAGGTCGTAGAAGACGGAGACATTTTTGTTACCTGTACTGGTAACTATCATGTTATTCAGGTAAAGGATATGCAACGCATGAAAAACCAGGCAATAGTCTGCAATATTGGTCATTTCGACAACGAAATTCAGGTAGAAGATTTATACGAAACCGAAGGTGTTGAGAAAGTCAACATCAAACCTCAGGTGGATAAAATCGTCTTCCCTGATGGGCATTGTATCCTGTTGCTATCTGAAGGTCGCCTTGTTAATCTGGGTAACGCGACTGGTCATCCCTCTTTCGTGATGAGTACTTCATTTACAAACCAGTGCCTGGCTCAAATTGAGCTTAAGAAGACCGATTACGAAGTTGGCGTTTATATGCTACCTAAGCATCTCGACGAAGAAGTAGCACGGTTGCACCTTGACAAACTGGATGTTAAACTCACTAAACTGACCCCCAGGCAAGCGGATTATATTGGCGTTCCAGTGAATGGTCCCTACAAACCAGAACATTATCGTTATTAATTTGAGCGGAGGATAGATGATATTATCGGAAAAATTCCTGAACCGGGAAGCGAAAGTAGCTGTTATTGGTCTTGGATATGTTGGTTTACCAATGGCTGTTACCATAGCAAGAAAAGGCTTTAACGTACTTGGTCTTGATGTAAGCGATTACGCTGTTACCAGCGTAAATGCTGGTAAGAACTATATTGGTGATGTGGATGACGATGAATTAAAACAGCTTGTTGATGCTAAAATGCTTTCAGCAAGCAAGGATTACTCGTTATTGGCGGATATTGATGTTATTCTGATAGCTGTGCCGACTCCTTTAGACAAGTATCAGCAACCGGATTCATCTTTTATCCGGGCGGTTATGAAATCTATGTCAGACCACATAACAAAGGATACTCTGATAATCCTTGAAAGTACTACTTACCCCGGAACAACGGAGGAAATAATCATTCCTCCTCTGGAGAAGAAAGGTTTTATAATTGGAAAAGACCTGTTTGTAGCTTTCTCACCGGAACGGGTTGACCCGGGCAACCAGGACTTCAAAACTCATAATACTCCAAAGGTTGTTGGTGGTATGACCACAGCTTGTAATGAAATATCCGAAGCTTTTTACAAGCAGATACTTGATGCAGAAGTGTTTGTTGTTTCCTCGCCAAAAGTGGCGGAGATGGAAAAGATATATGAGAACACTTTCCGCAATATAAATATCGCGCTTGCTAATGAGATGATGATTCTCTGCAATCGGATGGATATAGATATATGGGAAGTAATTGAAGCAGCCAAGACTAAACCTTATGGTTTCATGGCTTTCTATCCAGGTCCCGGAGTCGGCGGACACTGTATTCCAATTGATCCTTTCTACCTGACCTGGAAAGCTCGTGAATACAACTACCACACCCGCCTGATTGAACTTGCAGGTGAGATTAATGTGGCAATGCCGGAGTTTGTTGCGACAAAAGCAATGCGTTTGCTGAATAAGAATGGCATAGCTGTTTCTCAGGCAAAGATACTATTGCTGGGCACGGCTTACAAGCGGGATATCGAAGATATGCGTGAATCTCCAACTTTAGGACTAATTGTCGAGCTTGAAAAACTCAACGCTCACTTTGATTATAACGATCCACACGTTCCCGAATTTGAAAACGAACTGAACCATAAATCGTATAAATCAATCTCTCTTGATAATCTTGAGGATTATGATTTGGTTATCATATTAACTGACCACACAGTCTATAATTATCAGGAAATCGTGAATCGTTCCCAGTTGATTCTGGATACGCGTAACGCCGCAAAAGGTATCCAATCTCCCAAGATTGTGAGATTATAAGTGTTTCGCGAACGTTTTGATTCTTAACTGTTAACAAGGAGCAGTCTATGGCAGACGTAAAAGTATTCGATCCCCAGAAAATGGGATTTCAAATCAACCGCAAAACCATTACCTGGGCAGTAATTGGTATCATTGTTGTAATCTTTCTGGCAACTGGATTATACACTATTAATCCTGAAGAGGTTGGTGTTATCCAACGGTTTGGGAAATACACCCGTACAGCTGGTTCAGGGCTACACTTCATGATACCTTTCGGGGTTGAGCAACTTACTAAGGTAAAAGTTGAACATGTGTTCAAACAAGAGTTTGGATACAGGACAATCGAAGCCGGAGTTAAATCCCGCTTCTCAAACCGCGATTTCAGTGCTGAATCGCTTATGCTTACAGGCGACCTTAACATCGCGGATGTTGAGTGGATTGTCCAGTTCCGCATAAATGACCCGGTAATGTATCTCTTTAATGTGCGTAATGTTGAAGAGACACTGCGGAATGTAACCGAATCTGTAACCCGGCTTGTGGTCGGCGATCGCTCTGTGGACGAGGTTATCGTTCTCAGTCGTAAAGAGATAGCTATCGATACAGAACAGCGGTTGCAAAAAGTAATGGATGAATACAAAACTGGTATTTCCATTGTTACAGTGCAACTTCAGAATGTAAATCCTCCAAAAGCTGTGCAAAAAGCGTTCAACGAGGTTAACTCTGCCAAGCAGGAAGAGGAGAAGTTTGTAAATCAGGCACTTCAACAAATGAACCAGGTGATTGAAGAAGCAAAAGGTAAAGCCAAGCGAACTGTCGAAGAAGCAGAAGGCTATGCTATTAACCGGACGAACAGAGCTTCCGGTGACGCGGAACGCTTCAATCGACTTTACATAGAGTATCGCAAAGCAAAATCGGTAACGCGTAAACGCATTTATATAGAGACTATGCTTGAGATACTCAACAATGTGAACAATGTCTATATAGTCGATGAGAAGGCTAAGAATGTGCTTCCCCTGCTCAACATTCAGGGAGGTGGCAAATGAAACTCCAATACAAACTGATTATACTGATAGCCGCTCTTATAGTGTTAAGCAACGCCTTTTACATTATAGATGAAACTGAGCAGGTTATTATCACCAGATTCGGTAATCCGGTTGGGAAGGCTTATATTACTGCCGGAATGCATGCCAAGATTCCATTCATTGATAAAGTGAATAGCTTTGAGAAGCGTATTCTGGAATGGGATGGTGATCCCAAGCAAATTGTAACTTCGGATAAAAAATATATATGGTTAGATACATTTGCCCGTTGGCAAATAGTTGAACCATTAATCTTTTTCCAGAAAATCAACAATGAACGCCAGGCTCATAGCCGTCTTGACGATATCATCAGCGGTACATCGCGGGATATTATTACGCTTAACTCGTTAATAGAGATTGTTCGTAATAGCAACAGGGAGCTATCTTATACCGAAGATTACGATGCTTCTCTTGATGATTCTGTGCTTGC
>JAIOTM010000143.1 GCA_021106755.1 Candidatus Cloacimonadota bacterium
ATGCTCGTTAATGGATTTCGTCGTGGCGATAAAAAAGGTGTCAGCTGGTATCATAGTTTTGGTAAAGGTGGAATTATACCGAGAACACCAGGACTTCATAAATTAGATCTGATAATAAAGACACCCGTTGGGCTATGGAGAATCCCGACTAAATACGTCAGCATTTATCTTCCTGAAGAAGATAATGCCTCTTATGAACGATTTTTATCTCTGCAATGTGAGAACTTTCTCAATCACCCGTTTGGAATGAGGAGAACCGGCACAGAAGACATAGCAATAGACTACTATAACATACTGACTTTTCTAAAGGAATTCCCAAATAGCGCCATGATAAAGCCTATTGCTCAACGAGCACTTAGATCATGGGAAATTGATTGTCAAAAAAAACCGGATTTCTTTAATCCAGAGGACAGGATCAGTGTAGCTAAGATAATCGCACTAACCGGAAAAGATTACGTTTTGAAAAACTGCAAACGAAATATCCAAATTTTTAAGTCCAAACTAAAAACTTGCAGTGAAAAGGATAAACAATATTATGAAAACAAAATACTATCTCGACAAAGATGGATGAATCTCCTTACAGATTAAAAAATTATAACAAAGCCGACCACACGGATGCCAAAATGATCCGCTTTTTTAGCACCGGTTACGACTGCATTAGTTTTTAGGGGCAAACAAATATGATTAAAGCCAATTACTTCAATGATGCTCCAATTCTCATGCCTGAAGATGATAAATTCGGGATTGATAGGTTTGTACAAGCTTTATCACGCAGTATTCGAGATCTAGATTCACCAATAGGGGCGACTATAGCCCTCAATGGCCCTTGGGGGTCTGGCAAGAGTAGTGCTTTGAATCTTATCCGGCACCATCTTGAACCTGATGTAGAAAATGGCAAGATTCAATTAATTGATTTTAGATGTTGGTGCTTTCGCGGAGAAGAAGCCTTAACTCTTGCATTCTTGCAGGAGTTGAACACTGCATTAGGAAAAAATCTTAGTGATAAAGCCAAAATGTTAATACCACAGCTTGGCAAAACACTACTACAGGCTGGGCCTGTGGTCGGTCCTGCCATTAATTTAGCCACTGGTGGTATTTGAGGAGCACTAACAGCCGGTTCAATGGATTTCGTCAAAAGGTTTTTTCCTGAAGGTGACAGCATAGAAAAGCTCTTCCAGCAACTTTCAAAAGCCTTAGACCAACAAAATAAAAGGTTTCTTGTTTTGATAGACGATATTGATCGTCTATCACCAAACGAGGCTCTTCTTGTGTTTCGCCTTGTTAAATCTGTTGGTCGCCTTCCAAATGTTATGTATTTGCTCGCATTTGATCGCGAACTTGCTGAGAAAGCTGTTACAGAAATGTATCCATCTGAAGGGCCGCATTTTCTAGAAAAAATAATCCAAGCGAGCTTTGAGTTACCTCTCCCTGCCCGTGACGATCTTAACCTTGCAGCACTCTCACAGATTGAGTCTTTATGTGGTTCTCCAAAAGACAAGGATCAACTTCGTCGCTTCATGAACATTTTTTATGACACAATTTCTCCGTTCCTAAGTACCCCACGCGATTTGACACGATTATCAAACTCGATGGCGGTTAGTTGGCCAGCTGTTGCATGTGAGGTGGATACTGCCGATTATGTAGCATTAGAAGTGATGAGGTTATTCGAACCCCTACTATATAATGCAATCCGCTCAAACAAAGATCGTCTTTGTGGTGTTAGGTCAAGTTACGGGAACCATGAGGAACCAGAAAAAGAAATTCAATTCTTTTTAGAAATTCTGCCAGAGAAGAATAGGGAGCAAGCAAAATTATCACTAATGCGATTGTTCCCTCGATTAGAGAATGTAGGTTATTCATCGAGTTTTGTGGAAGAATGGGAAGCCCAACGCCGTGTCTGTACAAAAAAACATTTTGACACCTATTTCAGGATGACAATAGGGGATGAGACACTATCTATCAATGAAATTGAGGAGTTCATCTCCAACGCAGGTGACAAAGAATTTGTAAAGAACTCATTCAAAAAAGCACTTCAAATTATTCGTAAAAATGGGAGGTCTAAAGTTCCGCTACTATTTGATGAGCTGAATGTGCATGCACAGAAAATTGAGAAGGAGAAGTTTCAGCCTCTAATTTCGGCAATATTTGAAATAGCTGATGACATTTATAGAGAAGAAGATTGCGAACGTGGTGGATTTTCAATAGGTGACAACTATTTAAGGATTCACTGGTTTATTCGAAAGCTAACATTTGATCGCTGCGATTTAAATGGGAGAAATGAAATCTTTAAAAGTGCTTGTAAAAATGCTCAAGTTGGTTGGCTCACAGATTTTACAAGATCAACTATTTCTGACCACTTCCCTCGTGAGGACCTTTCCAGGAATGTCGTAAATAGTACAATCCCAAAACCATATTACGATTTTTAACAGACCTTCCTCAAGAAAGTATATATTTTCCTATACGTTGAAAAACCTGGAACGAACAGCTCTAATGCAGCACCTGCTGGTATACTTTAATGGTCTTATCCA
>JAIOTM010000277.1 GCA_021106755.1 Candidatus Cloacimonadota bacterium
ACGGATTTAGTGCTATTCGCAAAGTCCTGTTTCATTATGTGGGTTGAAATATTTATTATGATAATTCGGTTACTTCTCTTGCAATACCGGAGCCAGGATTTTTTTCTCTTCTACCGCACTATGGCTGATAACCTCTTTGATTACACCGCCAAACATTTTACCAAGCAGTCCCATATTCATTGAACTTATCCAAACCTGTCCATTGCTATCTTCGTAAACCCCAATCCGGCAGGGCATAATTGCCGTGACCTTTTTATTGCGGTCGTCCTGAAGGATTTCGTTAGCATGAGATGGTTTGCATATAGATAGTATCTGAATCGGGGTCATGCCCGGAAAATCGTTATTATTAAGGCATTCCTGCATATCGTAAACTCGCTGTATATCCCAGCCCTGGTTATAGATTTCGTCTTCAATCTTTTCCATTGTAGTAGGGAAATCGTACTTACTCGGCAGGACGTTAAGCATCAATCCCGGCATAATAAACCAGATAGCTACCGCAACGACAACAGCACCAACGAGAAAACCTGAAATGAACGTTTTCATAAATACTCCTTATGTACAAATTTTCAAAAGCATGATGTTTTTTGTCAACAAATGCCTGACTGAATAATGAATTTCATTGACATTGACACCGTTAACGCCAACGTCAACCTGAAAAAATATATCAGAAAAGCTCGCGAAAACCGGAAGTAACATATACCGCTACAGCGGGTTGTAATAAAAGGTGATTAATGCTTAATAAGCTGGAAAGAAGCCGGAAAGAAACTGGTAAGAAGTTGGTAAGAAACTAATATGTTTAAATCCCTGCTGTTTTATCTCTCAGGTTTTGCTTTTGCCTGAAACAAGAAGTGGATAAACTACGAGTCGCTTTTTATAATGCTTGGAGTAGTAATCGCGGTAGCGGCTTTATTAGTCTCTTTTGCTTTGTTTGAAGGCTACGAAAATGCTCTGAAAGAAGTTATTCTCGGTGCTAACGCCCATGTTTACATTTTTCGCTCTGGTTCTGATGACCTGAGTAAAGAGGATATGCGACGCATTCGTGAAGTTCTGGATTCGCAAACCGAAATTTCCACTTACGCACCAATTATCCTGACTCAGGCCCTTGCCGTGAATAAAGAGCAGCATGCCGGAATACTTCTGCGGGGAATTGAACCGGATGGAGAAGAACTACCCACTGCTTTTCGGAAATATGTGCAGACTGGTTCCGCAGAGTTGAGTAATCCATTGGACACCGTAATTGGGGTACGACTGGCAGACCAGCTTGGAGTAACAGTCGGCGATTCCATTAAACTGGTAAGTCCAATGCGAACCAGAATTACCCCAATGGGTATCCGAAGCCGTTCCCGAAAATTTAGGATCTCAGGTCTCTACCAATCCGGGATGTACGAATACGACAGCAGATTTGTCTTCACCCGCTTAGAAACAGCGAGTCAATTTGCCTCCATAGGCAATCAAGTTTCATCAGTCGAGATTAAGCTTCATTCTGATGAAGTAGAAAACGCCGATGCTCTCGCTTACGAATGGGAAAAAGAGTTGGGGCTTGGTTTTCAGGTTGTATCGTGGATTTTTTACAACGGGAATCTGTTTACTATCATTGTTCTGGAGAAATGGATATTATTTATCATCATGTCGTTGCTGGTGATAATTGCTTCATTCAATGTTGTTAGTGCAACGGCAACCAGCCTCATGGAGCATCAGGGGGAGATTGGTATTCTTAAAGCGTATGGCATGACTAACGCGAACCTGAAGCTGATTTTTCTCTCCCGCATGATAGTATTGGCTACCATTGCTACGGCAGTTGGCGAAGCCTTTGGCTGGATAATGGGCGTGTTTTTAACTAGGCAGACTCTTTACCAGTTGAAAGGAGATGTCTATTTCGTTGACGAGATAAACGTGCATTTTTCCTGGCAGAATTGCCTGTTAGTATTTGGTGTTACTATGTTAATAGTTGCCTTGTCCACCTTGATACCACTACGGCGGATAAGTCAACTTAAGGTTGTGGAAATCCTGCGCGGATAAAAAACCCACACAGGACAAAATGGGATAAAAGGAATTTACATGTATTTACTGGAAACTGAAAAGATAGTGAAAACCTTCAATGATACAGGAGAAAAACTCTTAATTCTGAATGGAATAGATTTCAGAGTTGAAAGAGGTGAAATGGTGGCGATTACCGGAGAATCGGGTAGCGGGAAAAGCACTTTGCTACATATCCTCGGACTGTTAGATAAGCCTGACAGCGGCTGTGTCAGATTCAATGGTGAACTTGCTCCCACAGAAGACAAACTGCTTTCTAAGTTTCGCAACCAGAATATCGGATTTGTTTTTCAGTTCCATTATCTTCTGGAAGATTTCAACGCGCGGGAAAACGTTGCCATGCCACGCTTGATAGGCACAGGCAACAGAAGCGAAAGTCTTCGTATCGCTCAGGATTTGCTTTCCAGCTTAGGAATGCAACACCGTCTGAACCATTATCCAAATCAGTTAAGCGGCGGTGAACAGCAACGGGTAGCAATCGCCAGAGCATTAATAAATAAACCTGACATTGTTTTCGCGGATGAACCAACAGGCAACCTCGATGCTAAACACAGCAATGAAATAATATCGTTAATCGAAGAACTCAACCGTGACATGAAGCAGACATTTGTTATTATAACCCACGATAAGAGCATTTCCAGCAGAATGCAGAAGTCTTACACGATGCAAGACGGTGCTTTGCGACTCGGTTAGGTACTTTAAGGAGAAACGGGGTTTTTAGTGAAACGTAAAAAATGGCTGCTTATAATTGTCGCGGTCATTTTTTTGCTTTATCTCGCTGTCTGGGGTACATTCCGGTTTGTACATATCGACGAATATGCCCGGTCGAAAGTTATTGAAGTACTTAGCAGACAACTCAACGCGGAAGTTGGAATCGGAGATTTCTCGGTTAACGACAGGGTAATTCTGGTGGATTCTCTGACAATCCGCACACGGGATAAAAAAGCGGATGTATCAATTCAGCGGATTTACATCAGCTATAACCTGTTCAGCTTAGTATTCAGCGGTTTTGATGTTTCCGGTGCTATTGGCAAAATCTTTGTGGAACAACCTGATATAGCGTTATGTTTCACTTCAGATAACCTTAAAAAACAAGAGAAAAAAGCTGGGAAAAGCAAAAAATTTGAGTCCACGGATATATCGTCATATTTTAATAAACTCCCCGACATATCGGCGTATTTCCAGCGTTTGGTAATAAACAACGGTCAGGTGAGCATTGACTATCAGGATTCGACTTTGCATATTCACGAAGTTATTGACAGCATCAATCTGGAAATCGTCAATACCTTTACAACATCGCTCTTGTTAACAGCTGAAAAGGATGAAGGTGAGCTTCAATTAAAAGGCACGCTTGCGGGTAACACCCCCCAGGAGTTTCTGTTGCAACTGACTAATCTTCAGCCTGGAAGTCTGGAATCAGCGTTGTTCAGCGATTTAGAAGTGACTCTCGGCGCACAGGTTCGTTATCATTCCGGTTCGCTGGAATACCGATTAACAGCGAGTAATCCAGGGCTGGTTGTTCAGAATATACAGATTCAGGCGGATTCAGTTGTTGTTTCTGGAAATTCCCGGACGCTTCATGTTGATATACCGGTTCTATGGGTTGATCGGGAGCATGCGGAAGTAAGCGCGACAATATTCAATCCGTTTTCGGGAAAGCGGAAAATCGAAGGCGTTTTGAAGGGTGCGGTAAAACTGAGGAACTGGGAAAAAGACCTTTGTGGTGAAGCCCGGATTATTGCGAGAATTCGGGGACAATTATCAAAACCAAACATCGATTCACGGTTAACCACAACTCAGGTTATGTACAAGAATTACCCTTTCGGCTCAGTACAACTGATGGCAAAACTCAATGAAACAGGGATTGAGCTTACTATAGAAGAACTTCTATTCCAGAATAATCTTCTCACAGGTTCGGGGTTTTATTCTAAAAACGGCACAGCGAGTGTACGGCTTTATGGTAAGAATTTTACTTACCCGGTTTCTGACCATAGTATTTGCTCTGACATTGAAACACAGGTGGACTACGACTCAACCGGAATCAAGGCTTTGCTCCAGTTGAAGCGAACCTCAGTTATTGGTAAAACCATAGATGTCCGCAATCTGCGTGGATTCGCGAGATTGGTGAATGACAGCCTGTTTGTCAGGTTAGAGCCGAAGATAAGTGATATTAACCAATCCAGTAACGCTTTCCGTTTGGAAGCTACCGGAAATATCAGAGATATGACATTCAACTCAGACCTGCAACTTTATCGAATGGGGATTAACTCACTGCTCGTGCCGGAGAAAAGGAATTCAGACTTACCTGCACTGAACGGCTCAGTTACAGTAAAGTACAATCCCAATAACCTTACGACAAATCTTCGGTTGAGAGTTTATGACGAGCAGTATGGTCAGCTTGATGGTTTTTTATATGGTGACGCGGTATTTGATTTTCTACATGACCGCTCATATTTAAGTCTCTATTCTCGCAGTGGTAAGTATAAATTCGAGCCATTCGCCTTTGATATACAGGCTGCCGGAACTCTGGACAGTCTGCAAACAATCAATTCTTCCATCAACGATGATATTAAGCTGAACGTCTGGGCAAAATTTCAACCTGAGTTTGATTTTGGTCTCTCTCTCGAAGCTGAGAAAATATCGCTTCCAGGCTATCTCCGGTATTTCATGAATTATTATGAGGCTCAACAACTTCCGGGGAAACTCAGTTTTAATCTGGCATTTAACAGCAAACAACAACAGAAATTCAGTGGTTGGGCAAAGCTAACGGATTTTCGGGTAAAGCACTTTGGCAATCTGGAGTTAAGTACAACTATCAACGGTACAACCAGCCGTTTCGACTTAAAGGAGATTTCCCTCTCACGCCAAGACGAAATTCTCGCGACAGCGGGAATGACCATATCGCTGAAACCGGAGTTTCAGATTGAGAGCACCGTTTCTGTTGATGAATTAGACCTTCGCAAGCTTGGAGTACCTGAGCAGCTTTCAGGCATTGCGACCGTTAATGCAGAGGTTGATTTGATTGAGGGAGATATTATTTTTGATGTTCAGGTCGCCGGACAACAGTTAAACATATTTGGAATTTTCGCGGATTCGTTAAACGCGAGCATCAGACAGGAGCCTCAGCTTCTTGTAATTGAGAAATTGAACTCAGGGAAATCCAAATACTATGATATGGCTTTCACTGGCTCAATTGGTTATCACCTGATTACAAGAGAAATATACAAATCAGACAATCTCTTAATCGCGGAATTCAACGGTGATTTAATGCGGTTTCTTTCTGACAGTATTGAGCCTTTGCACCATGGTAGATCAATGGGAAGGCTTAACTTGCAGGTTAGTATTGACGAGGATGGTCTTTCTGTTCGCCGCGGATATTTCAGAATGGAGAAAGGTAAGATACAAGTGGACACTCAGCCACTGGATGTTGAGAATTTCAATCTCTTTCTCACTATTGAAGATAATCAGCTTGATATAAAGGATTTCCGGTTCAAAATTGGCAACGGCTACTTAAAAGTAGCTAATGAGCATACTGGATATTCCCATGATTTTGTCTTAGGCATGCTACAATTGGGAATATTTCACATCAGAACTGACGATGAAGGACTTCTTATAAATATCCCCGCGTTTACACCCGGGCATACAATGAGCAATGTGCGGATTACCGGTCGGAACAGGAAAGAATTGCTTGTTAAAGGGCCATTCGAAGATATTGAAATAATCGGGGACGTGGAAATTTCCGACAGCGAGGCGATTTTCCCTCCGGGTGTCAAGAATCTGCTGAGTCTGTTTACTAACAATATCAATTTTAATACTAACGATAGAGACATATCGGAAGAACGCGTTTCACTACCGTTGAATTTAGATGTAATTGTCAGGCTGAAAGAGAATATTCGTTATGTAACCACTCCGGCGGATTTAATAATTCGGGACGACAGTTTTATCCACCTGAAATATGACAAGGAGAGGTTTACTGTTGAGCAAGCTGAGTTCCTGTCGGAACGGGGTACATTGGAAATGTTCGGTATAATGTTTGATGTTGATTATGTGGAGATTATACTCGGCAAGTTTATGAAGCAACCCAGAATTGTAGGAAAATTTCTGCATCGGGCGGCGGACGGTTCAATGATTTCGCTACATGTTTTTCCTTCGGATGGATCAGATACAAGTGGATTTCTTAAATTTGAGCTTACAAGCGATAACGCGGACGACACAGATATGTTGGATATTCTTACGAAGTTGCGTTACAACAGAGGTGATGCAGACTTGTCTGCTCAGGAAGAGAGAGAGCTTCTGCAGGATGAAGCTATTATGATGGCAGGTTCTGGTTTGAGTAGCACCTATATTGATCCGCTGATTTCTCCTCTGGAAAATCGTCTGCGCCAGTTTTTAAGGTTAGACTTCCTCTACATCAAATTTGGAATTGTGGAGAACTTGTTTACTAAGTACGCACAGTCTGATACCGGAAATGAACTGAATAACACCGATACGGGACAGGAAGACTGGCAAGATACCGGTAGTAGTATATTATTAAACAAATTATCGCTTTCTCTCGGAAAATATGTTTACGAGAAATTATTCACGGAATATACAGGTACAATTGTCGAAACAACCGATATTGAATCAAAAGAGATGCAAATCTCACACGATTTCACTTTCCGTTACGATTTGCCAAAACGCTATAAAATACAATATACTTACCGGATTGACCGGGAAACGGAGATAAATAGCCATGAGGTTATGTTGTCTCGTGCTTTCCGGTTCTGGTGGAATGGAGCTTCCAGACTTCCTAAGGAGAATATGTGATTTACTATGTTACTGTTGAAAAGCTACATAAACTGATGATTGATGTCTTCACTGCATTAAAAGTTCCACCTGAAGATGCCCGAACTTGTGCCGATGTACTTATTCAATCCGATTTACACGGAATCGAATCTCATGGTATAGCCCGATTGAAAATGTATTATGACCGGATTAAGGCAGGCATACAGTTTCCTGAAACTAACATTGAAGTGATTAGCGACCGCAAAGCTACTGCTGTTTGGGACGGTCATCATGGAATGGGTCATGTGATAGCAAGCAAGGCAATGCGGAAGGCTATCGACAAAGCCCGTGAGTATGGTATTGGAAGTGTGGCTGTACGTAATTCCACTCACTACGGAATTGCCGGATACTATTCACTAATGGCTACAAAGCAAGATATGATAGGGATTAACTACACTAACGCCCGACCTTCAACCGCGCCAACTCATGGGGTTAATCCGATGCTTGGTACCAATCCTCTCTGTTTTGGTTGCCCTACTAACTTGCCATACCCATTCTTATATGACGCGGCAACTTCAATAGCACAGCGAGGTAAAGTAGAGGTCTATAACCGGGCGGGTAAAGATGTTCCTGAAGGCTGGGCGATTAATAAAGAGGGTGAAGTCTGCACAAACACACCCCAGTTACTGAAAGATTTAGTTGAGAAAAATGCCGCTTTATTACCACTCGGCGGAGTTGGTGAGCTTCTGGGTGGTCACAAAGGCTACGGATTGAGCGTAATTGTTGAAATATTGTCAGCCGCGTTACAAAATGGAAGCTATTTACATGGATTACACGGCTGGCAGGATGGCAAGCAAGTCCCGTTCAGACTTGGTCATTTTTTCCTCGCGATGGACATCAGCTTTTATACCGATCCCGCGAGTTTTAAGCAAATTAGTGGTGATATATTAAAGCAACTCCAGAATAGTCAGACTATGCCGGGGCAAGAGCGAATTTATGTTGCCGGAGAAAAAGAGTATATCAAAACACAGGAAGTCAGACAAAAAGGGGTAGCAATAAATGAGAAATTACAGGAAAACATCCAGTCTATAATAAAAGAATTGCAATTGCCAAATCCCGAACTTGGTTTTTGATATATGCTTTTTTTCACCTGAAAACTCATTGAAATGACAGGTCGCCCGGATGTGACTTCCTTTTCATTTTTTGATGGGGATAATGGTATAGATCCGGTTCGGCTTATTTCTTTTCAGAATATCGACCAATAGTTATTAATAGTATTTATCCTCCTGAGGGTAATGTCATTATTTACCCCAATGATAATCAGCTTTTTGAAGTATCGGCGACCGACCCGAATGGTTTTAATCTGAACTACAACTGGTATCTGAATGGCACATGTGTATCAACCGACAGCACATATTCCATTACTCATGACTGGTATTTATGGTGTGAATTGGAATTGGTAATCTCAGAAAACTTTCCTGATTCTATACAAAATTCAATATCTTTTCTCTGGTTGGTTGAAGGTTATATGGATGAATCGGATAACACTCAAGCTTCATTAACCACACAATTGATTGGGTGTGCACCAAATCCATTTAATCCCGAAACTACAATAAGTTTCAGCGTAAAAGAACACGAAAATGCAATACTTGATATTTTTAATGTGAAAGGTCAGACAGTTAAAAACTACTCGTAATTTACTAGCGGGCATCATAGAGTAATCTGGGATGGAAAGGACAATATTGGAAATCAAGCCAGTTCCGGTGTATATTTCTATCGGTTGAAAAGTGATGCTACGACAGTAACCCGCAAAATGATTTTAATGAAATAACTGAAGTGAGAACTACTGAAACGGGAGCGGTGTAAACTGCTCCCGTTTTAGCAGAAGATAGATTTAAACTTTCAGAATCTGGTGAATTCTGATTCAGTAGTTTCCGATACAAATGAAAAAACTACTCGTTTTTGCTCCCCCAATCCGAATCCAAAAAAAAACTTATTGACAGCAATTCTCTATAATGCTATTTTTATAATGTTGGAAAATATTTTGTGAGGAATAGAAAAATGAAACATATTTTCTTATTTGTATCAGTTTTATGTTTTGCTGGTTTAGTTCTTTCCATTGCAGAAACAGAACCAAACGACACATGGGATGCATGGGGGGTTGCTACTGTTTGGACTGATGTTTACTGGGGCAATATATCTCCGCCTAACGACATTGATTACTGGAGGTTTCAGGCGTTTATCGGAGATCAGATTGAAATAAACACCTGTAATTCAAATACTAATATTGATACACAACTTTGGCTATATGACACAGATGGAACAACACAAATTGCATTTAATGATGATGATTGCGGTCTTCAATCCCGTGTAACAATGACGGCTCCAAGTGACGGATATTATTACTTTTGTGTTGGTGGCTACAGTACAAATACAGGTCAATATTATGCCTCGTTAATTGGGGTTGCCGGCGGAACGGCTCATCCCGATTCTATTTTCAATCCTAATCCTGCCGATGGTGCAATCAATGTTCCAATTACAGGAACACTTAGCTGGAATTTTGGATTATTTACAGATATCTACGAATTGTGGTTTGGACCACAAGGAGCAATGGTAGAAGTTGTTACAAATGCAACAGCCGGTTCCTATGGAACACAGGGAAATTATTCATATTCCGGATTATCAGGATTAACAACTTACGAATGGCAACTGATACTCCATAACACCTATACTTTTCATTCTACAAATGGATTGGTCAGATCGTTTACAACAACCTCAATCGGCATTTATGGTACTGTAACAGATGGTTCAGTTCCATTGCAGGGAGTTGAAGTATTGATAGAAGAAGCTGGGCGAGAGGATTATACCGATTCTCTCGGGCAGTACGAGATTCTGGATATTGCCGCGGGAACATATTCTGTTACTGCATCTCTCGCAGGATTCAATCCGATAACACAAGATAACGTTGTTGTAATATCTGATCAGGTAACAGCACTTGATTTCTCTCTCTTAGAACTTGCACAGGTAACAGTAAATGTAACAGCAAACTACGGCACTTCCGATGGTGCACAGGTTACCCTTACAGATGAAGTTGGCACTAACGTTTATACCGGAACGACTGACAGCGGAACTTACATGTTTAATGAAATTCTTCCAGGCACTTATACCTTAGATGTTACAAAACCTTTCTACACACCTTATCAGGAAACCGGAGTAGCCATAACAAGTGGCGTAATGGCTCCTTTCTCTGTAATGCTTATCGAAGAGCACCTGCCACCTGTAAATCTTGCTATGAACAATACATTTCTGTTTACCTGGGATGCTCCGGGACGTATGTCTCAGGCTCAAGCTGGCTCTGGTTTGAACGACAAAGAAACTGAGCAGCAAGAAACTACTCGTGACCTGCTTTGTTACTACGTATTCTTTGATGGTGTTTTCGAAGCTCAGACAACTGATACTGAGTATCAGTTCGATGGGACATATTTTTGGCAAGGGATAGAGTTTCAATTATGTGTTATAGCTGTTTACGATGGGGGAGATTCTGATATGGTTTGTTTTACATGGTTTCCTTGGATGACAGTTGTTCCTCTAGAAGGTTCGGATACTGATTTGATTCCCGTTACTACCGCTCTTGGTAGTAACATTCCTAATCCATTCAACCCCGAAACTGCCATTAATTACACTATGCAACAGACAGGGCATGTGGTGATTGAAATTTACAACGCGAAAGGTCAGAAAGTGAAAACGCTGGTTAATACTGCAATGGAGGCTGGTAACCACAGTATAGTCTGGAACGGGAAAGATGAAAATGGCAAAAGCGTAAAAAGTGGCGTTTTCTTCTACCGGATGAAGACAGGACATTATATCAGTACTAAGAAAATGATAATGTTGAGGTAAATAAAATGAAACAATATCTACTGATAATATTCATAATTTCTTTTGCCGGATTAACTTTTTCCATTGCAGAAACAGAACCAAACGACACCTGGGATGCCACCGGAGTGCAGTTGGTAACAGGTATGAACTGCGGTGATATCACGCCTGCCTATGATCTCGACTACTGGAAGTTTCAGTCAACTGTAGGAGACCAGATCGAAATACACACCTGCGATGCGGGAACTGATTTTGACACGCAACTCTGGATATATGATACAGACGGTACAACAATGATTGCATATAATGATGACGATTGCGGTCTTCAGTCACGTGTAACAATGACTACTTCAAGTGATGGAACGTATTATTTCTGTGTTGGTGGTTGGGGAATGAGCACAGGGCATTATGAAGTGTGGGGGCCACCGGGTTGGATTCCACCACCTCCTGGACAAGCTAATACTCCCAATCCTGCTAATGGTTGTAATGATGTGCCAGTTAATGGTACACTTACCTGGAGTTTTGGATGGAATACAGCCACTTATAATCTTTTGATAGGAACTCAGGGAAACATGCTGGAAGTTGTTTCTGGAGCAACTGCCGGAGCAGATGGCACTCAAGGTTCTTATACTTATACAAATTTAATGAATTCAACGACTTACGAGTGGCAACTAATTCTTGATAACGGCTTTGGTTTTATAATTGATGGATGTGTTTGGTCGTTCACGACTTCAGTTATTTCTTGCCAGATTAAGATTTACTTAAAAGGGGCGTACAACCAAGCTAACCATAATATGGTGTTAGATATTAACGGGGCTATTCCGTTAATCTCACCCTACTCCGATGCCTTAACCATTTTAAGTATGCCAGCAAATATTGTTGATTGGGTGTATGTTCAATTGCGTTCGACTCCGACAGGTGCTTCGATATTTGAACAAAGCTATTTGTTACAGGACGATGGTTTTGTTGTTGATGAAACTGGTAATCCGATTGGAAGTAATATTCTGGCAGGTGATTATTATGTAGTTGTAACTCATCGAAATCATCTTGGCATAATGAGTGCTGATGCCCAACCTTTTACTGCCAGTGGCACTACGCTATCAAATCTTACGTTGGATAGTAGTACTTATGATTCAGGTATAGCCAATGAAGGTGTTAAATTGCTTGAGACTGGAATTTACGGCATGATTGCAGGAGAAACAACTAATCCTGGCTATACCTGAATCAT
>JAIOTM010000316.1 GCA_021106755.1 Candidatus Cloacimonadota bacterium
GAAGAAGAAACTCTGGAAATGCCTGACGAATATGCCTTATATTTCATCTCCGACGGCATTCTGGACACGTTGTCTATAGAAGATCCTGATGCTAAGAATCGCTTTTTACTAGCTCAGATTGGAGACTTTGATATGACTCTGGAAAAACTTATAGCCCGATTTAATCTTGATAACGTAAGTAAACCAGATGATGTAACTTTTTGCAAAATATGGAAAAAAGCTTGATTTCATTTTCCTCCATCGGAGTTATCCATACTCCCCACAACTCATTGGAGCAGATACCTATACAGTCGTCCGGTGCAACAAAGATAATCGCGGAAATTGAAGTTTTTCCCCAATATCGGGAAGGGCTTATGCACTTAGAAGGATTTTCGCACATTTTTCTACTCTATCATTTTCATAAAGTAACCACCACCAAACTTCTTGTTAAACCGTTTCTGGATGATTCTTTGCACGGAGTGTTCGCTACCCGTGCTCCTGTCCGTCCCAACCCAATTGGTATCTCTGTTGTTGAGTTACTGGAAGTTACAGATTCCGGTCTGATTGTACGCGGCGCGGACATGCTCAATAATACTCCGCTTCTCGACATAAAGCCCTTTATTGATGGAGTTGACAATCCACCAGTTCAGCGTAGCGGGTGGTTGACTGGTAAGCTCAATTATTTTCGTGAAAAGGTCTCGGATAACAGGTTTACGCAGGACTAAAACAGCAAATAACATACTTGTATCTTCGATAACATACATTTTGAGTCGTTAGGACGAAGAGCGGCGACTTGAGGTAAATGAGCAAAGGGTTTCCCAAACAAAGAAAAAACTTGCGTCTTTTGAATACGGTCACAATTTTTGCATAACTAAAGAAATTGTTGGAGGAAACATGACAGAAAGAATCGGTATCTTTAATGCTGGTCCGGCAGTCTTACCGGAAGAAGTGTTACTCGAAGCACAAAAAGACCTTTTCAATTATAAAGGTTGCGGGCAGTCTGTAATGGAGATGAGCCATCGGTCTCCGGTATTTCAAGGGATTATTGATGACGCAATGGCTCGCTTGAAGGACCTGATGGGGCTGGGCGATGATTACGACATTCTTTTTCTTCTGGGCGGAGCAAGCACCCAATTTCTGATGATTCCAATGAACCTGTGTCCTGATGATAAAACCTGTAACTATGTTAATACAGGTACATGGGCGACCAAAGCTCTCAAAGAGGCGAAAAAGCTCGGTAAGAAGATGCATATAGCTGCTTCATCCGAAGACAAAGCTTTTACCTATATCCCCAAAGAAATGGACATCACTGACGACGCGGCTTACCTGCATATTACAACCAACAATACAATACGGGGTACGGAATACCACTGGATACCAGATGTGAATATCCCGTTAATCGCGGATGTCTCTTCCAATTTTCTCAGCAAACCAATGGATTTCAAGAAGTTCGATATGATTTATGGTGGAGCTCAGAAAAACATTGGACCAGCAGGTATGGCGTTTGTGGTAATCAGCAAAAAAATACAGGAAAAGCTTCCGGGAAATGTTCCAACAATGCTGGACTACAAAACTCATATCAGTAAAGGGTCTATGTTCAACACCCCTCCATGCTGGACTATCTACATAGTTGGTCTGGTAGCAAAGTGGATTCAGGACAATGGCGGCTTGGTTGGTATTGAGAAAATAAACAAAGAAAAAGCCGGCTATATTTATAATGCTATGGATAGAACCGATTTCTATAGTGGTCCTGTGGTGTTTGAAGACCGTTCCCTTATGAACATTCCGTTCCGTCTTCCCACAGAAGAACTTGAGAAAAAGTTCATCGCAGAAGCCGCTCAGGAAAATTTCATCGGCTTGAAAGGACACAGAAGCGTTGGCGGTTGCCGTGCTTCAGTCTATAATTCGCTGCCACTGAAATGGGCACAAAAACTTGGCCACTTTATGGATGAGTTCGCCAAGAATAATGGATAACAGAATTAATTACAAAGCCCGGTCATTATAGCCGGGCTTTTTTAGATTATGATGAAGCTTTCCGCAGTAATTATTACTAAAAACGAGGCGGCAAATATCCTGCGTTGCCTTGCTTCCCTTTCGTTCGCCGATGAGATTGTCGTAGTGGATTCCGGCTCTGAGGATGAAACAATGAAACTTTGCAGGGAAGCAGGTTGCAAAGTGATAGAAACCGAATGGCTCGGTTTTGGTAACACAAAACGCCTTGCTGTGGATTCCGCTTCTAATAAGTGGATATTCTCAATAGACGCGGATGAAGTAGTCTCTCCGGAGTTAGCAGAAAGAATCCGCGAACTGCTGAAAAGCGAACCGGATAGTAACGGATACAGGATAAAGCGGTTATCGCGGTACTTAGGTAAGATTATCCGTCATTGCGGCTGGGATAGGGATTTTCCTTTGCGTCTTTTCAATCGGGAACACGGAAATTTCAACTCAAAACCAGTACATGAGAGTGTTCAGATAACCGGAAAACCAAGTAAAATATTTGAACCGCTTCATCACTATACATATCCTACTCTTGCCTCGCATATTGAAAAAATTAACCGATACACATCTATTTCGGCGGCGGAAGCTGTCCGCAAAGGAAAACGCTGTTCTATCGGTGCTGCTCTGGTTCGGGGAGCTACTAAGTTTTTGAAAATGTATGTTCCGCAAAAAGGATATCTTGATGGGTATCACGGATTTCTACTCTCATTTGTTTCCGGATTTGGAGTATGTCTTAAATATCTCAAAATCAACACATTGTCCCGAAGTAAGGAACATAAACAATGAGGTTGTTAAATAAATATATTATTGGAGAATATCTGAGAACATTGCTCATTATTCTGGCGGCGTTCTCGGTTGTGTTTGTTGTTGTAGATATATTCGATCAATTACCGAAGCTGTTGCGGAACGGAGCCCAATTAAAATACGCGATTCCATACTTTGCTCTCCGCCTTCCATATCTGTTTGTACTTACTTCGGCTGTGGGAGTTTTACTTGCCGGTCTGTTTCTGATGAACACGCTTTCGCGCTACAACGAGTCGATAGCTATCCGGGCGGCTGGAATCAGCATAGCTCGCATGGTTTTACCTCTGTTCTGGTTTGGCTTGTTTTACAGCATGTTTATTATGGTGTTTGGCGAAATTATTCTGCCAAAGGCAGAGAACATGCGTAGTGAATTATATAATGTAAAAATTAAAGGCAAAGCAAAAGAGGATATACGATTACGCTCCAACATCCATTATCCCGGTGCAGATAATCGACTTTATTACATCGGTTTTTTCGATGGATACAGGAATGTACTGAAAACAATTGATATTACCAGATTTGACTTCGAGACTGGAGATATTTTAGAGCGAATTACCGCCCCCAAAGCTGAATGGCGAGACGAGTGTTGGTATTTTTCTGACTGCACAATCCGCAAATTCAAGAATGGTGAGATGATGAAGTCCACTTTTCACGAGGAAATAGCTATGGATGTTCTGGAAGTCTCCCCAGAGGGATTTATCAAGAAAACGAAAGACCCTATGTCTATGAACTTTTTTGAATTACGCGACTATATCAAGCAGCTTCAGGTGATAGGAGAAAAGCACCAACGCGAATTAACGCAGTTGCATTTCAAGCTCTCTTTTCCCTTTGCCAACCTGATTATTATCCTCTTCTGTGTTCCATTGGCATCAACCTCTACACGCTCTAAAGGCAGGGGCTTGATATTTCTTGTGGGCTTGCTGATTTGTTTTCTATATCTTTCTATGCTTCGCGTTGCCCAGAGCTTCGGTTTTAATGGTGTGCTGAGTCCCGCTATGGCAGCCTGGCTACCTAATCTTATATTTGCGTCACTCGGTATCTATTTTGTTGTAAAGGCGGAAATATAGGAAGCGTAGCAGCGTTTGGATTTGCCTTCGAACCCGAATAATTCAACAGGATTTGGAGTTAAGATTGTCACATCTGAGCAAATCTACTGAAGACACGACTGATTACAATACAGTGTTGCCCCACATAAAACCAGCATCTTTTGATAAGAACTGACATCCCCCAAAATGCTTGACAATGTAACCTCTGAAAATAAATTGAGAAACTACTTTGTCTAAATACTGACAAAGTGTTGTATTTGTATTACTTAGAATAACAGACGCGACCTTAATAAGGAGTGAAAAATGGCGGTTCCAAAAAGAAAAACCTCCAAAGCACGTCGGGATAAAAGACGCACGCACTATAAAGCAGTTATGCCTGTATGGCGTTTATGCCCAAATTGTGGCGAAACAATGCAGCCCCATAATGTTTGCGAGAAATGTGGTTTTTATAAAGGCAGTCAGATAATCGAGCCTAAAACAGAAGCATGATATTAGCCTTAGACGGCTTCGGTAGCGATAACGCCCCCTACCCGGAAGTGGAGGGAGCAGTTATTGCTTTGAAAGAAAACTATTGCGATAAACTCTATATCACCGGAGATAAATCCCGGCTTACAAAGGAGTTCGCAAAGTATTATTTCGACGAAAACCGACTTGTTATTATTCATGCCGAAGATGTAGTAGCTATGGACGAAAGTGCAAGCATAGCCGCAAAATCCAGGCGGGAATCTTCTTTAGCTAAAGCTATTCAACTGCATCAAGATGGAAAAGCGGATGCTGTAGTAAGTGCCGGGAATACTGGCGCGATGATGGCTACATCTCTGCTTACTTACGGACGCATTAAGAAGATTAAACGACCGGCGATTTGTATGACCTTACCAACAACCGGAAAACCAACGGTAATACTTGATGTAGGTGCCAATGTAGATTGCACACCGGAACACTTAGTACAGTTTGCTAAGTTGGGAAGCCTGTTTGCACGGTTTTTCCACAAAGTTGAGTCGCCAAAGTTGGCTCTGCTCAATATTGGTGAGGAAAGCGGAAAAGGCAACGAATTAGTCAAGACAACATATCAGTTGCTGAAAGGGCGTACAGATTTGAACTTTATTGGCAACATTGAAGGCAAACAAGCGTTATCCGGTGAAGTGGATGTAATTGTATGCGACGGATTTGTCGGAAATGTTATGCTTAAAACTGTCGAAGGCGTTGCTATTACAATAATGCGGATGATGAAACAGCAGATAAAGAAAGACTGGATTGCGAAAATCGGAGCTTTACTATCATTTCCGGTTTTCCAATATCTGCGTAAAAAGCTTGATCATTCAGAACACGGTGGTGCATTATTGATTGGTCTTAATGGCTATTCCGTTATAGCGCATGGTAGTTCCAACGCCAAAGCGATTAAAAACGCTATCGGTTTAGCCGCGAGGATTGCTGATTCCGGGTTTCTGGAACACGCGCAGGAATTTTACAGTGACTCAAAAGCTATAAAACAGCCTGAAGAGGTAAGTTTATGATACACACATATAAAGCCAAAATAAGCGGAACAGGTATGTATGTTCCCGATGATATTGTTACAAACGAAGACATGGCAAAAATTGTAGATACAACTGATGAATGGATAACCACACGTACCGGAATGAAAGAACGCCGTAAAGCACCGCCGGAGATGGCAGTTTCAGATATGGCATATAAAGCGGCATTAAACGCCCTTGATACAGCCGGATTAAAGCCCCGTCACCTTGATATGATAATTATAGGATCAGTAACTCCTGATCACGCTTTCCCGTCCACAGCCTGTATTTTACAAAAACGGCTGGGAGTAAAAGGCTTCCCTGCATTGGATATTTCCGCGGGGTGTCCCGGATGGGTTTATGCCTCTGATATTGCCAGACAATATATTGAGAACGGCATTTGTGAACATGTTCTGACAATTGGTGCTGATACTCTTACAAAAATTACTAATTATACCGATCGCTCTACTTGCGTTCTAGTTGGGGATGGTGCCGGAGCGACAATTCTTTCCCGTGCTGAAAAATCAGATATTTCTAATTTCATTGATTCCAACATCGGCGCGGACGGTAATCATTACGAACTTTTAATTCAGGAAGCTGGTGGTTCACGCAATCCGGCGACTGAGCAAACAGTTCGGGAGAATAAACATACTATTTTCATGGAAGGCAACAAGATATTTAAACAAGCCGTTAAATCCATGCAATATTCCTGCGAAATCCTTCTGAAACGCAACAATCTGAGTATTAACGATATCGACTTTCTGATTCCTCATCAGGCAAATCAGCGGATTATCGATATGCTCGGTAGAAAATTGAAAATTGATTCCCGCCGGGTCATCGTTAATATCCAGAAATATGCCAATACTTCTGCGGCTACAATTCCTATGGCATTAGACGAAGCAGTCCGCAATAACAAAATAAGACGAGGCGATATGGTAATGATGACATCATTCGGGGCAGGATTGACCTACGGCAGCCTGTTATTTCGTTTCTGAATTAAGGAGTAATCTCTATGCAAAACAAAAAAGTAGCATTTATTTTCCC